>JBDRGH010000144.1:0-4649 GCA_043818015.1 Pseudomonadota bacterium | reverse complement strand
TGACATGCTTCCCGAAGATCCTTCTGATGAGGAGGGCTATGTTGAAAGGAGCTAATTCGGCAGGACATCGGGCAGCACACATGCCGCACATGACACACTCCATGGAGAGTTCAACCACTTTCGCCAGGTCTCCCCGCATTGCCGCCGCCACATAGTCCATCACCTCTAACTCCATGGGACAGGCCTTGGTGCAGGTATTACACTGAAGGCACCTCAATAACTCAGGATAGAGTTTGACAATGTTCGAATCATTCGCTTGTAGATTCTTCACGATGTAGATCGCTTTGTTGGCAGGAATAAAAGGAAGTTGAACGAGGCAGATGTCCGGTTCGATCACCGTCTGGCAGGCCAGCCCGACCTTTAGCTGATAGTTCCCCTTCTTCCTGTAAACCGTCACGCAGGCCCCGCAAACCCCTCCCCGACAGCCGCATCCCCTCTTAAACTTATATCCTGCGAACTCCATTGCCTTCAGGATCGTCAGCCCCTGGGGAACCTCATACTTTCTTCCCATGACATAGATGGGCATCATCTTGATAACGCCATCCAACATTTATCTTCCTTTCAATGCCTTTGAGCATGTTCGACAGTGGTCAGAGCTTTTTCAAAGCGATAATCTGGTAGGAGGAGAGGAGAACGTGTCTCTGAGACGATATGAGCTTCTCTCAAGTATTCCTGATAAGCCTTGACGTGTTCAAGGCTTAATCTGCCGATCTTCACCTCTTTCACCCTTTCAGCCATCTTTCTCCCGGCTCGACGTCCGAAGACAAAGATATCGACCAAGGAGTTGGAACCTAACCGGTTATGACCATGAACGCCTCCCGCTACCTCGCCCGCGACAAAGAGGTTAGGGATATTCGTTTCTCCATTTACGGTTGTCTGGATCCCGCCATTCTGGTAGTGTTGGGTCGGATAGACAAGAATGGGCTCTGTTACAGGATCAATGTCATACTTTTTGAAACGGCTGTGAATTCCCGCAAACCTTCTTAAAAATGTGCCCTTCCCTCCGATAAGATCGATAAGAGGGGTATCCAACCAGATGCCAATCATTCTGGTAAGGGTGAGGACGCCCTTGTCCCTCTCTCCGCATTCCCGGATGATGGCTGCAGAAAGTGCATCTCTTGTTTCAAGGCAATCGACAAAAAGTTCCCCCTGTACATTAACCACTTGAGCCCCTTGAGCCCTTACCGCTTCAGAGATGAGGAGGCCCAGCATCTGCTCCGGCCATGCAATTCCTGTAGGATGGTACTGAATAAAGTCGACGTAGAGAAGTTTTGCCCCCGCTCGGTAGGCTATGACCAATCCGTCGGCCGTTGCACCGTAGTGGTTCGACGTGGGGAACCCCTGGATATGGAGTCGCCCGATTCCTCCTGTGGCGAGGAGCGTCACCTTCGCATGAACCACAATGTACTGTTCCGTGTCAAAATTGTAAAGAACGGCACCTGCACATTGCCCTTGATCGTCCAGCAGAAGTTCCACAGCGGGGCTAAATTCGAGGACGTTGATTTCCTTGTTTCGAATTTCATCACAGAGGACGCGCATGATTTCCAACCCTGTGATGTCTTTGACAGAGTGGGATCTCCTTCGACAATGTCCCGCAGGCATGTGGGTAAAGTAGGAACCATCGGGGAGGCGATCAAAATTGACGCCCAGACTCGTCAGCCAGTCGACGATAAAAGGGGCATCATTGACCAGGGTCTCCACCAACTCTGGAATGTTTTTTCCCCTTCCCCCAACGATCGTATCGATATAGTGGAGCACGGGTGAGTCCTCGGGTAATGTCGCCGCACCGATGCCTCCTTCTGCCATGATCGTATTCGAGTCGCCCAGCCTCAGCTTCGTCGCCAGAAGAACGTCGGCACCACTCTCCAGGACGAATAAGGCAGCCGTTACCCCTCCTCCTCCCGCTCCGATGACCAGCACATCTGTCTTTTGATCGACCTTATTCAGATCGATACTGCTGCAATCGAGTAAGCTTGGAGACTCCAAGAGCGTCACCAGCTCATTGGGGGCTAAACCTCCCGCATTGGGACCGATCCGAATCTCCCGCTTGCCGGAGAGGCGGAAATCGGGGTGGTAGGTTTCGAGCAGTTTTGCCTTCTCGGCAAACTGAAGCCTCGGAAAGGTCTGCCCCATGCGATGGCCCCGTGAGGCCTCCACTTTCCTGATGGAGTCTCTCATTTCGATTGGGTATGACATATCTATTTATATATATAACATTACATAAAAAGCAAGCAAGAAATACAATAAACCAGTTTCGTCAGATCTCTTATCCGGAAATCCTCTTTTTCGAAGAGGATGCTCTCGATCTCCTCGATTTTATCCTGACTCAAGACCCTCCCCGCATTTTGTGAAAACTTCTCCTTTAACTCTTCGTCCGAAAAGGGATGCTCAGGATCCCCTCTGGGGAGGCGAACTTCGGAACTGAGCCTCCTTTTCGAGGTCACGACCTCCACGTGTGTATTTCTCTTCCCCTATTTCCTCCATGTATACATTCCTTTCTATCTCTGAAGTATCCCCCTTTTCTTCATTCTTCTTTAGCTCATGATCTGGTAGTTACAACCACACAACAACAGAGCGGAAAAATAGATGAGGGACTCGATAAGTAAGATTGAAGGAGAAATATCACTTTTCAGGGTTTCGAAAAAACAATGTTTTGCCGAGGCTCAAGTAATGCTTCATGGTCCAAGAAAGAAGTATGTTCCAATAAAGTCTGCTTCGGTACTTTCCTGAAAATCTTATCGAGATAATCTTCCTCACTTTCAAGTCTTTCAGGAGCTTTCCGGAACTCCTCTCGACTTTCTGTGCTCATGTTCTCCCCAATATTTCCCAGATAGCCATCCCCTGAATTTATAAGAATCTTTTCTTCAACGCCGATCTTAGTTCTCCGCGGCAATCCGGATGAGCGATGGCGATCAATGAAGCAGCCCTCTCTCTCAACGATTTCCCTTTCAAATCCGCGATTCCATATTCCGAAAACATCTCCCAATCTGTGATGGATAAAAAGGCTCATTGGGTAGTGTGATTGTGAGAGTAATACACAGAGTGTTAATCACAACGTTGTTTTGACAGAGTTTTAAGGTTTTATTCTGACCGAAGGTAGATGGTAAGAGAGGGCTTTTGACAAAACGTTTTTTTACAGTTCGAGGTGTTTTTGATCGGATTGAAATAGCGAGTCGATAGGGCCCGACCACGGGTAGAAGAAAGCGGACCGAGGAGGACAAGAAAACCTCCTGGTCCGAATTTGTTCATCCATTTGTGCTTTCAGGTCTTTTTCCTTCAGAGTCCGGATTACCCTTCCGTTTGATCCTGAGCGTCTAAAAACCGTGGATTTCTTGCCAAACGTAGGTCTCTGAAAATAACAAGGAAATGTTTCTATCTGGTCTTCAAACCGTAAGTTTTTAGGCTTCGAAAAACACAATGTCCATAGCAGAAGTGAGCTCAAAAAAGGGAGTCCGGCCAAGCCACCAAGTCCCCTTGGGTTTGTTTCTTAAACAAAGAGGGAATGCAGAAGCACATCAAGATTTGTTCATTTCCACTGGGATGAAAGTGAGAAAAGGGAATGCAGTCGAAGAGACGCATGAACCTATCCCACGTCGATGTTTTCAATTTTCCTAATGAAGAGGTTGAGAGATAAAATGAAAGACTTCGAGACGGCAGAATCGTTTCACCGTTAGGCCATTAGCTCGGACACAAAGGCATGATTAAATGAACTCAATCCCGAGGTAATTGCAAAAGTCCAATTCTGGTAGCCGCAGGCTTTAGCCTGCGTTTTGTAACATATTGAAAACAAAGAAAACACGCAAACTAAAGTTTGCGGCTACATTTTAATTTCAAGACTTTTGCAATTACCTCTCCCTATAGTGAATATATTTTTTAACGAAAATAGGCCTTCAACACATATTCCTGGATCATTCGATGGGTATTGAAAAACGAACCATTGAGAGCAACGCAATACCGCATCATGTCCACAAAATGATCTCGATCATGATAGAAAAGTGGGACAATAAGTTGCTCCAATTTATCGTAAAGGGAAAAGGCATCTTTTAACCAGTCATTGCTTCCTTCATTCCTCCTGTTAGTTTCTCCGATGGACCAACCGGTCACTCCCTCAATATGCCCTTCTATCCACCACCCATCGAGAACACTGAGACTCGGAACGCCATTGAGAGCAGCCTTCATCCCACTCGTTCCTGAAGCCTCCATAGGGGGCTGAGGGGTATTCAGCCAGAGATCAACTCCTGAGGTGATCATTTTCCCAAGTTTCATGTCATAATTCTCGAGGTAAGCAATTTTGATTTCTTTCGCAAGAGACTCTTTGGCCTGAAAAATCCGTTTGATGAGTTCTTTACCACCTTGGTCCTGAGGATGAGCTTTGCCGGCATAAATAACCTGAAAGGGGCCGACTTTTGATGAAATGGTTTTGAGCCTATTAATGTCCTGAAAAAAAAGAGCGCCCCTTTTGTAAGACGTGGCACGACGGGCAAATCCGACAGTCAAAATATTCGCATCCATCTCAACATCTGCTTCCCGGTTGACATATTGAATCAGATCTCTCTTCGCCTGTTCGTGAGCTTCCCACAATTCCTGTTTGGGAATGCTCAGGGCATATCGGAAGCTGAAGTTGTCCTGTCTCCAGTCCGGGAGATATC
>JBDRGH010000143.1:0-2993 GCA_043818015.1 Pseudomonadota bacterium | reverse complement strand
CCCCGGATTAGACCCAGAGCAAATTGAACGTAAAGGCTAAATTAAACCAAAACATTGAGGGAAAACGATGGGACTCAGAGATTTAATTCTCAAGAAAGCATTCTCGTCTGACTCTGACGACATCTTGAACGATTTCTATGTTCCTGCCTTGGATGTGACTGTTGATTATCAGAGAATCGCGGGGTTCTTTTCTTCCTCTAGTCTAGCTGTTGCGGCTAAAGGAATTGTCGGTTTACTCAGGAACCAAGGGGCAATGAAGCTAATAGCATCTCCCAAATTTAGCCGAAAAGACTTGCAAGTTCTTATCGATTCCCATTGCCAACCTGAGAAATTTGTTGAAGATCACCTGATGGCCGAACTTGAGAGTTTCGAGGACCGGTTCACTGAGGACCACGTAAGGGCTCTAGGATGGATGGTGGCCAATAACAAACTTGAAATTCGAGTCGCAACAATGTTTGACGATCAAGGCAATCTGACTACGGTTGAAGACCCCCAAAGCGGCTTATTCCACCAAAAAGTCGGCATCTTGACGGACTCTAGTGGCGACCAGATTAGTTTCAGCGGTTCCATAAATGAGACCGCATTTGGCTGGCTTGGAAACATTGAGGAATTCAAAGTCTTCCGAAGTTGGGAACCCCCCGAAAAAGAGTACATCGAAGCCGACATTTCTAAATTCAATAGATTCTGGAATAATCAATCAGCAAGAGTAAAGGTGTCGTCAATACCCGAGGCAGTACAAAAGAGATTGATTGAATTAGCCCCAGATGACATCGGTGCATTGGACCTTGCCAAATGGTATGGAAAACGTTCTACTCACAAAACTATCGAACTGTTCCAGCACCAAAAGAATGCGGTCACTGAATGGTTTGGGCATGGCCGCTGCGGTATTTTCGAAATGGCTACTGGTACTGGAAAGACTTTTACCGCGTTGGCTTGCCTTAACCGAATCAAAGATGAATTCGAAAAACTCATTGTTGTAATTACTTGTCCTTACCAGCATCTTTCCAGACAATGGGAAAGAGACATGATTACCTTCGGCGTTGACTTACCCAGAATCATGGCTGACAGCTCTCAGTCAAATTGGAAAGACAAGTTAGCCGAAGCTATGATAGATGTTTCAATTGGCCGGCAGAAGCATCTAATTGTTTTGACCACTCACAGGACCTTTTCCTCCACTGATTTCCAATACATAATTCGGCAAAACCGGAGTGGGTCAGCTACACTACTTATCGCTGATGAGGTGCATGGCACAGGTGCGAATAGGACGAGTGAGGGACTGAACGAACTTTACGACATGAGACTCGGTCTCAGCGCTACCCCTAGAAGGTGGTTCGATGATTCCGGAACCCAGGTTATCTATGGATATTTTGGCGACGTCATATATGAATTTGGGCTCAAGGAAGCAGTCAGCACAATTAATAGTGTTACGGGCCGGACCTTCCTAACCCCTTACAGGTATATGCCTATATTTGTCTCCCTAACCGAGGGAGAGGCTAACACATACGTCGATACCACTAACGCCATTACAAAGCTCTTTTTCAAGGCTAAACACGATGAACAAATGGATATTCTCGACAACCTTAGGTTCAAACGGGCAAATATTACCAAGAATGCAATCCGGAAATACGACGAGTTTGGGACGCTTATCGACGAACTACGGGAAAACCTCTCTGGAACAATAGTCTATTGTACTCCCCAACAAATAGATCGAGTGATGAATATCCTGGACCAGCATGGGATAATGCAAAAGCATCGATTTACCATGGAAGAAGGAACGAGACCTGACAAGAAATACGGTTGGATTTCGGAAAGGGATTTCCTTCTACAAGAATTCGCAAATGGAGATTACAAGGTACTTGTGGCGATGAAATGTTTGGACGAAGGGGTAGACGTACCTCCTGCTAAGACTGCGATCTTGCTGGCAAGCAGCGGAAATCCCAGAGAATTCATTCAACGAATAGGGAGGGTAATTCGACGTTACCCCGGGAAAGATGAGGCTCAAATCTACGATTTCATAGTGCGTCCGGATTATTCCACACTCCCTGAGGGATTGAGAGCGATCGAAAGAAGCATTTTTGAAAAAGAGCTGCGTCGATGCAAAGAAATCGCGATGATAGCGCTGAATAATACGGAAGCGATGCAAATTCTGTTGAATGTTGCACGATAAGGAGGTCCTATGCCAAGTAGTTCCAATAGGCAAATCCTCGATACGATCCGACAAAGAGCGGGCAATAATAAACCACTTTTGGACTGCATCCTGGAGCTTTACAAATGGGAGCTAAATTCGAAAGGATACCAATTCAAAGAAAAATATCGGCAGGCTGTCATTGAATTTTCACGCGAGGTAGAGTCTGATGAGAATTGAAAGGATTCAGCTGAAGAACTATAGGCAATTCAGGGATTTAGAAATACTGTTCAAAAAACGTTCTGGGAAAGACTTAAACATTGTCGTTGCGAATAATGGGACCGGTAAAACTAACCTTCTGAACGCAATTAATTGGTGCCTTTATGGCACAGAACCGCATCTGTCCAAAGAATCGCAACAATTACCTCGCTTGAATTTGAATACACTGGTAACTGCAAACGACGGCTCAGATGAAACTGTCTCAGTGGAATTAGTAACAGAAACCGAGGGCAACCGAATTACGTTTAGCCGCAGCGAACGCTTCAGCATTCATGCCAAACAACCTACTCTTAAAAGCCTGTCTTTTCACGTCACTTATTTAGATGAAAAGATGAATGCAAAGATGGTTACCGATGAAGATGCGGCTTCCTATGTAGCGCGCTTCGTTCCTCAAGACCTCAGAGAATTCTTTTTCTTTGACGGCGAACGGCTAGATACTTACTTTAAGAGCGCTACCGGAGCCCAAATAAGCCATGCTGTTTTCGAGATTTCGAATGTTCATACTCTCGATAGGATGGCCGACAGGATAGAGACGATTGTTTCTGATATTAAAAAAGAAGCCGGCCGGAGCAATCCCCAACTTGAAGCC
>JBDRGH010000142.1:0-4123 GCA_043818015.1 Pseudomonadota bacterium | reverse complement strand
CCTTTGGTTTTGGGCAACGTAGTTGAACACCCTGGTTGACGTGGAGACGAATTCATCGGCTCCCCTTGGAATTTTCTTCTTCGATACCCTTACCTTCCTAGCCAAATACGGGCTCCCTCCTTTATTTAAAACAAAGGAAGTATACAGACTTGCTCCTGTTTTGTCAAGGGATTTTGGGCGTATCTCGCTGCCAGGGTTTCTATTTGGGGTTAAAGATATCTGAAGTTGAATTTGATCCGAAGGAACTGCTCCAACCTCCAACAACAACGACCGGTAGGGTTGCAGGAGGTATAACCCGTCAGAAATGATCTTTCCGGGCAACCTGTAAGGAGGTATATAGGAGGGGGACACCACCGAAGGGGATTTGACCTGAATACACTGTTCTGAATATCGGGCATGCTGAAGCAGGACACTCGCGGGCGATCATCTCAGAGGTGTGGATAGATCATCGCTTAGAAAAGGGTTAACAATTCTTAGACATTTTCTTAGATCTTAACACGTAACTTGTTGATACGGCAATATTTTATTGCCTAGCCTTCAGTTTCTCCAGGATATCCATTGAATTCTTGCGGGCATCATTGAATTCTTCTTCTGACAAGCCTGCGCCCATTGCCACGATCCTTGCCTTCTCGAGACTGATGAGATCACCCGGGGCGTGGGCATCAGTATTTAAGATCAATCTGGCTCCTATTCTAGTTGCAAGCTTAGCCACATGGCCATTCGTCAAGCAATGCCCTGCCCTCGAAGTAATCTCTAGAAATATGCCTCTTTCCTTTGCTATCCCCACCTCTTCCTCGGTTATCAGACCCGGATGGGCGAGGATATCTATATCAGACAGTAATGCCTCTCGATTCGTTCCAGGTATGACAGGTTCTACAGGTGTCTCTCCATGAACAACAACAATCCTTGCACCCAGGCTTCGGGCCTGTTTCTCTAATGGGGATATCAGTGATGGTGGAAGATGGGTAAGCTCTATCCCCGGGATGGCCTTTATTTTCCACTTTGAGGACAAATCATCACAGACGCTGGCAATCCTTGTAACAATGAAGTCAAGGTTTGATAGATCGGCATGGTCGGTAATGGCAATCGCCTGATAACCAATAACCTCTGCTCTCCTTACCAATTCCGAAGGTATTAGCTCGCCGTCGCTAAATATCGAATGAGTGTGAAGGTCAATCATTGAAGCCTCTCTTTCGTCAAGTTTATTTTTAATCCATCATCACAAGAATCTTTAACACGTCCCTCCTCGACGCCTCCTGAAAAGCGTTTATTCCATCGCTCATGCGATAGATTCCAGAAATAAGGGGCTTGACGTGTATCAACCCTTTTTCCAGCGCCCTGATAGCTGGATCAAAAGGTCCACATCGGGAACCAGTAAGGGTTAGCTCATTGACAACCAATGGTGTGAGATCGAGTTCTCTGTTCCCGGCAACCGTGCTCTTCAGAACGATGGTTCCCCCGGGCCGCGTCAATCCCAGAGCCGTTTCCAAACCCTTTGGGGAACCCGTACACTCGATCACCACATCGACTTTCCTCTCATCAAAATCAGCAATGAGGCTAGTCTCAATCCCCCTGTCTCTGGCTATAGACAGCTTTTGGGGATGCTTACCAGCTACTAGAAGATTGCAGCCTGTCAGGGCAAGTACCTGTGCCCCAAGCAACCCCAGTTTACCGTCGCCAAGAACGATCACCTGATCTGAGGGTCTGATCTTAAGTTGCTCAGTTATTTGAAACGCTGCTGCGAGGGGTTCTATAAAGACCGCTTCCTCATCTGCAATCTTGTCGGGGACAGGATACAGGTTATCCTCAGGGAGGACAAGGTACTCGGCAAAGGCCCCATGGTGGTTCAGTACACCCAAAACACTCCTCTCTTTGCAATGGGTTTTTAACCCCTGCACGCAATAATTGCACTCTCCACAGGCACAGTTTATCTCCCCTACTACCCTTTTGCCCAGAAGCTCTCGGTTATCACATGCCTCAACAACCCCTACAAACTCATGGCCTAATATCCCCTTGAACCCCTTGTAGCCCTTGATTATCTCTAGGTCGGTACTACATATCCCTGCCAAGACCACTCTGATGGTGGCTTCATTTCTTCCCCTCTCAGGTTTTGGATAATCGATAAGTTTCAGCTCGTTGTCAAAAAATAAGGCTTTCACTGATATCCTCAAGGAATACCGGCAGCGCGTAAAGATTCATACGTGTTCTAATTCGGGTTCATTATTACAAATAATTTCTGTAAACATAACCTAGTCCTTTGATAATTGCAATATTATAGTTCCTTTGCAGCAATATAGAACCGCATTCAGGTAGTATATTACCAAATCCTATCAATCTGATTACTTACTCGATACAGTGAAGCGGTTACTGGAGTTTCCCGAATTTATAGTGAACTCCTTTGTCTCTTGGCGAAATTTGCTGGAGCAGTGGGGTACCCACCTGCCTGTGCGTTGCACGCAGACAGGTCGAAGGTGAGCAGGAAGGGGAAAGCCAGCCCGAAGAGGCTGGAAGGGGAAAGTATTCCCCACCTGCGAGCCCCGAAAGGGTCACTGCGGAAGCAGTGAGCGAAGGGATAAAGGGGTTCACTTAAATAATGCCAGATCAGTAATGAAATCATGGTGTTTCAAGAATACTTCACGAGAAACTCGGGAAACTCCTAAAGCGGTTATTCTTGACAAAGGCATTTGATTTACTTTATAGTTAGTTATCTTCCTTTTTGGCTAACATTGCTGAAGCGGCATTATCCAGCCAATCTGATATGCACAATAATGGAATTCCAAAATCTGAACTTGCAAGTTATGGTCCTAATGTGGTATTGTTCAGCAAACTACATAATAAGTTTGTCCTGAAAAATTCCCGTTTCCGCTCCGAACCGCAGGTTTTTTGACCCGCCAGAGGCGGATCCCCCAAAAATCCTGTTCACCTGTCTGCGTGCCTGCCTGTGCCAGCACGGCAGACAGGCAACGCACAGGCAGATGTTCGCTCCAAAGGAAATTTTTCATTTTTCAGAGCACACTAATTGAGACTGTTAGCGTGGTAAAAGATGAGAATTCAATACCAGCATATTGGCATCATCCACTCGCCGTTCACCGAACTCGACGGTATGCCCATTCAACCCGCTGGGGCTGAGGGAATTGCGGGCACAGTGGAGGTATTTCCCGAATATCAAGATGGGCTGAAAGACCTTGACGGGTTCTCGCATATCATTCTCCTTTACCATTTCCATGAGAGCAGAGGTTTCAAACTGCGCGTGGTCCCGTTTATGGACTCTGAACTCCGAGGTGTTTTTGCAACCCGAGCGCCCAAGCGGCCGAATCCCGTTGGTTTGTCTGTGGTGAAGCTCGTGAAAATCAAAGGTAGAATTTTGCATATCGAGAATGTCGACGTTCTTGACGGTACACCGTTGCTGGACATCAAACCGTATGTCCCGGAGTTTGATCAGCAGACATCAATCCGCATCGGCTGGCTCGAAGAAGCGAGCACGACCGTTTCACGAACGAAGTCGAACGGCCGATTCAAATAGAACATGAAGAAGTCCATACGAGGGACGCGGTAACCCGTGTGCCTGATGGGCAGCATTGAGGGGTAATACAGGATACCCTGATTACAAGAACCTGCTAAAAGAAAATTCGTTACTTTAACAAAAAGGTGGTTTTTTCGGGCTGATGGCACGTGTTCCCATTGCTGTAACTTCCTGGTATAAGATGTGAGTCGAAGATATACAGAACCACAGATCTGTGCAACATAGGAGCGTTTAGGGTAAGTTTCGTTGACTGTAGGTACCCGCCGAGAAAACTTTGTGATCAATGCGAGGTTTCTTTTCATTACCACCGACTTAAAAGACTTTCTTACCTCGACAGCAGTCGAGGCCCATACATAAAGGAGGTGTAACATGGGTGCAATGGATCGGCTTTCGGCGCATATGGAGGAGCGGTATTTGGAGTTACGGAAGAAGAGGAAGGAGGGGGTGAAGATTATTGGCTATACGCCTGGTGGGTATATGCCTGAGGAGTTGGTGTATGCATCAGGGGCGATACCTGTTTGTCTCATGCGAGGTGGGGATCATGAGGCGGTGGCGGAGAGTGCGGCGTACATACCACGGTTTATAGACACCTTTTGTCGT
>JBDRGH010000141.1:0-9647 GCA_043818015.1 Pseudomonadota bacterium | reverse complement strand
CGCCAAGAAGGCCCTTCTCTAGATCCTCTTCATCCTCTATCTTATGGTCTATCTCTTCTCCTAAGGGCTCTTCTTTTAAGTCCTCTGCAGCACGCTGGATGAAAGGTTCTGAAGTGTCAATCATTCCCTCTGTCTCTGCCCTATCAGTTCCCAATTTCGTTACTGACTCATCGGTACTCTCGGTTTTGGGTACGACAGACGAGATGTTCAAATCTTTCTTTGAACTGAGTAGGTTCGCACCACACCTCTTGCAGTTATCGAGGTAGTCAAAACTCACATATCCACACTTAGGACATTTCATTTTTTGCGCCTCCCCCCTGTCAGCGAATGCCACATGAAACCAATAGAATGAGCATACGCATGAAACGTCATTGCTGTTAGTTGAAACCACGGGGTCATCGAAGAGGAAGCATGGTGATCTCTAGTCTTCGGAAAAAGCAATCAGAGTGTACAGCCTATTCTCGACTTGTCCAGCAATTGCCTTTGGCATCCCCGCAATGATCGTTTAGGGTTAACGTACCTATCTGACCTAGTATAACGCGTGATCGAAATGGGAAAAAACCAGGAAAGGTACCTAATCGTAATAAACAGTAGCACACGCTTTACTACCGGTCAAGTATATTCAATTCAAATCCCCGTATCTATGCTGAATTACGCTCAGGATACTTATACTCGCCGTCTCGGTCCGCAATATCCTGCTACCCATACTCACTGGATGGAAACCTGCCTCCCGAGCTTTTTCTATCTCATTGGCGATAAACCCCCCCTCTGGGCCAACTAAGATAAAAAACCCCTTCTTCCCTTGATTTGTATCGAGGATCTCCTTTAAACCCACGCCACCCCCTTCTTCCCACAACACAAGTTTCAGACTACCTCCTAAGTCTCTGGTTAAAATCTCTGCGAAATCAACAGGGGGGCAGATATGAGGAATAAGGTTTCTACCACATTGTTTCGTCGCCTCTCGTGCTATTTTCTGCCAGCGCTCTACCCTCTTGGCCAATTTTCCCTCTGTGAGCCTCGGGATAGACCGACTTGAATGAAAGGGGACAATTTCAGAAACCCCTAGTTCTGTTCCCTTCTGGACAATAAGGTCCATCTTGGACAGCCGTGGCAACCCTTGCCCCAAGACAATCTGTAATGGAGACTCCCTCTGCGGAAGGAATTTTTTTAAGATATCTCCTTTAAGTTCTCTGGAGTTCCCTCCTTTAATCGTGGCAGAATACTCCCAGCCGGCGTCATCAAAGAGAATTACTTTGTCCCCCACACCAAGTCTCAGAACTCTCGTGATGTGCTTGACCTCCTCACCAGCTATTATGGCAACGTTGTTCCGTATCCTGTCCTTTTCAATGAAGAACCTTGGCATGATCCCCGCATTAAAATCTTTCTAGATTTCATTCCTCTTTAGGCGGTAGCTTGTGTCTTACTCCACCAATTATTCTCTCCATGATTTCCCCGGCCTTTCCGAAAAGCAACGCATCAGCGCTTCTGTCATAAGGAGTGTCAGCCATATTGATTATAACCAACTTGGCCCCTCCCTCTTTCGCGTACAACGGCATAAGAGCGGCAGGTTGAACCACCAAAGATGAGCCGATTACGATGAAAAGGTCCGATAACCGTGCTCTCCTTTCAGCCTCTCTCGTCTCCTCAACCGGCATAGGTTGGCCGAATGATATAGTGGCGGGTTTCAATATACCCCTACACTTGTCACAGTAGGGTACCTTAACCCCCTCTTCCAGTCTTTTTTGGATCTCTTCTCTTGAATATCTTTTCTTACAATCCAGACAGTTGACCCACCTATTGGTTCCATGAAGTTCTATTACCTTATCGTCAGGGAGTCCCGCCATCTGGTGCAGGCCGTCTACATTTTGAGTAATAACACAATCAAGTTTACCCATCTTCTCCAAGTCAACAAGTGCATAGTGGGCTTGATTAGGTTTGGCATCTACCAGTGTATGGTAGAGCTCTGAATTCATCTCCCAATATTTTTCCCTTGAGCCTTCACTCGCCAGAAATTTTTGGTAGAGGAAATCATCAGGGTTATACTTATCCCACAAGCCTCCGGGACTTCTAAAGTCTGGAATGCCTGATTCAGTACTTACGCCTGCCCCGGTAAAAACCACGATCTTTCTTGAGCCGATGATCAGCTCTGAAACCTTGTCAATCAGTTCCCTCAGGCCCTTATCATCCATAGTGTCACCTCTTTTGAAGGATTGATCCCCGTAGGTCCTTCTTGCACCCCTGGTAAGACATTTCTTTTTGAACCAATTAGATTCACATTATTTCAGATAAAGGGTCACGTGTCAAGAATGGAAGAAGGGGGTCCCTAGCTTGGGTTACCCACGTATCGATACTTGTAGGCGGCACAGGCAACAAGGTTTGTCTTGACAAATGAAAAAGAAGTTTTATATTTACGGGAGCAGAATATCTCTCCTTGGTGAAATATGCTGGAGGTCAATCGGGAGAGACTTGAAGGAAACTGGAGGGGGTTAAACGATGAAGGAAATTCTAATCCTGGTATTGATTGTGACCGCATATCTTATAGCAAGTATGTGGATTCTACCAAAGTTCGGCATCAACACCTGAATAAAGAGAGCATGTAAGGTTGAGGATCACCCTGTAAAACATACCAGTCCCATGGACCAAACGGAGAACAAGGATAGAAACTAGGACACCAATTATTCTAGAAATGGGGAGTACAGATGTCCACAAAAGAGAATTCTGGAATGAAAAGACCTTCCACAAAAGACCTTACCTGTAAAGTCCACAATACCGAGGGCTCAGAGGATGAGAAAGACATTCGGAAAGGTATTGTTAGTTCATTCCGCAGGGTTGACGGGTTGCCTCTAATCGAGACAGAGGACGGAAGGGCAGTAATTGTAAAAGAATTTCAAAACAAACCCCAGGTAGGGGAACAAATTGAGTATTTGATAACAGCAAAGCACGGGGCCGTGATGTATGCAAAGAGAATAGAAAGTTAGCGATGCAAAAATCCCGGCTTGCTTTGGACATGGCTACGGGTAGAATGATCCGGTCGTGTAACCATCAACGGAGTGCTGACCAAGTTCGTTCCCGCTCCGTCCAAAATGTCTTTTGATGAGCCTCTCGTGGACTGAAGCTTGCCGCGAAACATTTCAGAACTTCTGATCACCGCTCAAAGTAACGTTTATTTGGGCAACACCTGTGAAGGGTTCAAGTACAGCTCCGGGGAGATATTTTGGCTTGACTGTTGATGGAGAAATGAATATATATGAATTGAGATCCACAAAGAATGGTAAATAGTAGCAAACTTGAATGCCGGAGAACCAACCCGTCTGGACAAGTTTGAATTTAGGACTCCGTTTCTCGTGTTCTTGGTTATGAAGTACATCACAAGAAGCTTGTTGATCTTTTCTTTCATCCTGAGTGCATTACCAGCTCTTGCCAAGGACGATCCCTATCTCGCCGCAAGAGAAAGGATGCTAAACAGACATCTCCGTGGGAGAGATATTGTTGACGAGAGAGTTTTGGCGGCAATGGGTAGGACGCCGAGGCATCTCTTCGTGGATCAGAGTTTGAGAGGGGTGGCGTACAGCGATCGCCCTTTACCCATCGCTGAAGGCCAAACCATATCTCAGCCTTACATCGTCGCCTTAATGACACAGATATTGGATGTCAAGCCTGGCCAAAAGGTATTGGAGGTTGGTACTGGTTCCGGTTATCAAGCTGCTATTCTATCTGAATTGACCGACAAAGTCTATTCTATCGAGATAAAAAAAGGGCTCGCTGAAGAGGCCAAATCAAGGTTAAAGGACTTAGGATACCAGACCGTTGAAGTGAAATGCGGGGATGGCTACTTTGGATGGGAAGAGCATGCCCCTTTTGATGCGATCATAATAACCTGCGCAGCAAATCATATCCCTCCTCCCCTGATCGAGCAGCTGAAAGAAGGGGGGAAGTTGCTGCTCCCCTTGGGAAGTACTACCTATTATCAGACATTGACACTCATTACAAAGGTGGCTGGCGACCTTGATGTTCGGCACATATCAGGAGTTGTCTTTGTCCCCATGGTTGGGGAGGCATTGAAGAAAAGACGATAATATTGGAACCCCTGCCGGTGTGTGAGCAAAAAATCTCTATTCTACGAGGTTAAATGATGACAAGAGACCAGTATCAAAGAGAAACGGAATCAGCCATAAAACTCTACAATGAGCCAGAACTCAGAAATCCCTGCATGATTGCAGCGTGGCCTGGTATGGGGAATGTTGCTTTAAAGGGAGCAACCTATTTGCGAGAAAAATTGAAGGCCGAAGAACTGGGCGTAATAAATCCTTCCGGGTTTTTCCAGTCTAACGTCGTATTCATTAGAAACAATCTGATAGAGGAAATAAAATTGCCCGAGAACAAGTTTTACTATAAGAAAAACGAAGGCCTGGAGAACGACATTCTGTTCTTTATAGGGGAGGCCCAACCTCTTTCCGGTAAGGAATATGAGTTTGCTAATATCGTTCTGGATGTTGCAGAGAGATTCAAGGTGAAGCGAGTGTACACGTTTGCAGCATTTGCCATCGATATTCACTATAAGGAAAAACCGAAGGTATGGGGGGTAGCTACCAGCAACGAGTTATTGGAGGAGCTAGAGAAATACAGTGTACTATTCATGAATGACGGTCATATCGGTGGCATGAACGGGGTCATACTGGGCGTCGCCAAGGAGAGAGGAATGGAAGGTGTTTGCCTGCTCGGTGAGATGCCGTACTATGCAACTCAGATAGAGAACCCACGATCATCGCAGGTGGTCCTTGAGATTTTTACGAAGATGTTACGTATAAAAATTGATATGACGGAGCTTGAAATTCTGGCCAGGTATACAGAAGGCGAGATAGAAAAGTTCGTCCTTAAGATAGAAGAGTTGAAGCTAGATCAGATACTGAAGAAGGATGAAGATAAAGGCCCAGGTTATGTCCACTGAATTTCCTTTTCGATCCTAACTTACCTCGGGATGTGAAACACCTCCAGGACTCCTGAGACGCGAGGTCACCTCATCCCCCATCTTATACATAGCAGTCCTATAAGATATGCTCCTCCCGAACAGAGTAAGACTCCAGTAAACCCCAACGAGAGCGCTACAATCACGGCCATGACGGAACTTAAGACTGAGGAGCATCCATTGACACACCATGCCCAAGGGATAATACCTTCGCAATACCTATTTAGAATTCCAATACCTAGAGGAAAGGGCATTCCCATCAAAATCCCCAAAGGTGTCAGAAGGAAGATAGTATAGATCATTCTCAGGATCAGATTCGCTCCAAGGGTAAGGGTAAATATGTGGGGAAGAGCCACCGCGTACGAGATTATCATCCCTACCAATCCCAAGATTGTCCAGCCTACAGGAAACTTCTCGGTTCTGGTCAACCACCGCGACAGGTAGCTTCCTACTCCAGATGAAACCAATAGTGCGAACAACACAATGGATACAGCGTATGCAGGGTGCCCCAAAAATAAGATAAACTTCTGAATCAGTGATATCTCAATAAACATGAAGCCTATTCCGATTGAGAAGAAATATAACAGGAAGGGCCACCTCCCTCTCCCGAAAACTGTTCTTCGTTCTCCCTTTTTTATAAAAAAGATGGGAAGAACGATCAATATAGTACTCAAGAATAAGGCCTGGACGAATACAACGGGGACCAGGTACGCCCCCTCCAGAAACGGCACCCACTTTTTACCCATGCTGCGGTAGAGTTCTCCCAACCTGTCCCACCTGAAGAAATGGTAGAAAAACGGCCGGTTGTCGGTAACCGATCTTATATCAAAGAGGTACTCTCGGTATAGCTGTTCTCTCCTCCCTTTGTCCATTATCTGGGTTATGAGGTTGTAATAGATGGGCTCTCTGAACCTATTAAATACATTAACTTCCTCTGGTTTGATCCCTGAATAATAAACCAAGTCAAATCGACGTTTTGCACAGAAGTTTTTAAGGTTCAGCACCTCTTGTTTCGTTATCTCACTGTGCTTGAGTAGAAAGGTAATCGTTCCCCAACTGCGTATTATCGCTACATGTCGCTCCGGAACTTCAACTTTCATCCTCTCGAGCGATGAAAGGATAACAGAGACAAGCCTCAACTCTATCCTGGGCGGAGGTAGTAGGTATGTGGTAACACATAAGAAACCGCCTTCGCTTAAGTGCCTATAGTAATCTATGAATGCCTCCTCAGTGAAAACATGATCTTCGGACAGACCGTAGATTCCAGTCGATGATGCTCCGAGGGCGTTGGAGATGGGAACCTGAATAAGATCAAACCTCTTGTCTGTACCCTGGAGATAGCTTCTCCCCTCCCCACTTTTAATTTGAACCCTTCTGTTCTGATATATGCCCCCTGTAAACTCTGCATATTCCCCCTTTAATGCATTAACTATCAACGGATTTCTCTCTACTCCTACAATAGATCTTGCATCATGATATAGAGCTGTTAATATATCCAGGCCTCCCATGGGTTCCAAGACGAGGACATCTTTGATCTCTCCCAGGTAAAAAGCTACTGCCGTTGTAAGGTAAGAGGTAAACCGAATCTCCTCTTTTCTCCCATCGTACCTGGTCATCGCATTGAGACTGTCCCCATCGACGGCAATACCTATCTGGGGAGGTATGGGGTTACGGTACTTAAGACTCAATCCAGGAGCGAACCGAACCGCGGGACTATCAACTACGTCAACCCTTGAAAAAGAATTCCATTCAGTGCTTATCAATCTAGATTCGGGATACCTCAAAGCCATCATTAAGCCCTTGTAAGGTGAAATATTAATTTTCATAAAATCGGGTTTTGATACTAAGAGAACGGCACACAGTACCAAGAGCGGAATTGTGAAAAATGCTAGACCTCTATGACGTCCGAAACTGAAGGAGAAGGAGGAGAATATCCCTAGAATGGCAGGTATTGCGACCACTCCAAGACCTCCGAATAGTGAGAAACTTACCAAGATCACCAAGCAACCCATTCCTGCTCCCAGAAGATCTGAAAAATAGAGATAACTTATCCTGCCTGGTAGTCGCACTATAGCAGTAGAGATGGTTAGCCCGGAAAAGAAAAAGGGTATTGAAAGGAAAAAATAGTACCCAAGAACATAGAAAATCTGGTTATAATCCCAGGACATCCTTGCTGGATCGAAGGGAATCTTATTTACAACAAGGTAAGATAAGAGAACCGATACAGAAAAAGCGATGGTAGTGAGAGAAAGTACCTTCGAGAGTTCTCGATTCACAATCGTGGGGAATAGCATCAAGAATGAGCCGCTGGCACCAAAGCCCAGCATAGCTATCCCCACAACCATGAAGGCAAAGTGATACCACAGGGAGACGGAGAACATCCGGGTCAGGGAGACCTCAAAGGTTAAGGTCGATAGTGATATCAAAAAAATGCCTACATAAACGTGGTGGTTATGTGTTTTGATCACAACATACCCTTTTGAAAATCAGCCTCCAATGCTGTTATTGGTCTCACTATAAACCACGGGGGGCTGAAGTTCAATGGATAAAAAGCTTGACAAAGAATAAAACTATGATTTAGAATGCCATATGGTTTTTTGCCGTACCGGGCTCTTCTTTAAGGGGTAGAAATATGCTAGACGAGGGGAGTTCGTGCTGTATACTGTTGACTCATGACGAGGCAAGCTTAGGAGAAAATAGGTTTAAATGAAGAGGACATTTCAACCCAGCATTTTAAAGAGAAAAAGAACCCACGGTTTTTTGAATAGGATGAGCAGTAAATCAGGAAGGGCAGTGCTAAGACGGAGAAGGGCAAAAGGAAGGCACAGATTGTCAGCCTAGCCAAAAGCTTGGAGGTTAACCTTTTGGTCAACCTTTATAAATCCATGATAGATAAAAGGTGCTCATCGCTCGTCGGATGGCAGAATTCTCTTTACGCAAAGATGAAAGGCTCTTAAAGAGGTCTCAATTCCTGGAGGTAATGAGAAAGGGGAAAGAATTTCATACTAGGAACTTCACTCTAATTTTTAGTCCAAACAATGTGGGTAAAAACCGCCTGGGTATTACTGTGAGCAAAAGGGTCGGTAACGCGGTGAAGAGAAATAGGGTAAAGCGCTTGATTAGGGAATTTTTTAGACTTAATAAATCCCGAGTCCCATGTTGTCACGATATAGTATTTGTTGCGAAGAGAGAGGCAGCTTACTTGAACTATTGTGTGCTCTATGAGGAACTTGAAGGATTCCTAAAACCAGGTCAAGCATTTGGGGTCGATCTGGCCTCGAATACTCCTTGAAGTTTCTGATTTAATGGCTAAAAACTTTTTCGTACGTATCATTCGGTATTATCAGAAATTCCTGTCCCCCCTAAAACTCCCTGCTTGTCGCTTTATTCCAACCTGCTCTTCCTACGCAATCCAGGCTTTAGAGACCCATGGGTTTTTTAGAGGTCTAGGATTGATCGTTTTCAGGGTATCGAAATGTCATCCATTTCATCCTGGAGGATACGATCCTGTATCTGAAGGTGACAAAAAATAGCATCTTACCCGGAGTTCCCAAATGGAGAAAAGAGCTCTTCTGGCTGTGATTCTATCCCTACTGGTCTTCTTTCTATATCAATACCTTAGTGAGCCCGATCGACCAACCCCTGTGGATAGAAAGACTGCCGAAAGGGAAATTACGAAACCAGGCAGAGAAAAGTCCGCCGACCTGACCAGGAAAGAAAGCATCCTGCGCGAGGGAAGGGCTGAGAAGCCTCTCCTTAAGGTTCAGGAGGCTATGGAAGCGGAAGAGAAAGAACTCGTGGTAAGGACCGATTCATATACGGCCATCTTCACCACTCGTGGGGCTAAGCTGAAGAGCTGGAGATTAGCAAAGTATAAAGATAGCATTGGAGAGGGTGCTGAGAGTATAGAATTGGTAATGGCTGATAAACCAGAGGAGTATCCACTGGGGCTCGAGTTTTCCGATAGTACCCTTCAGAGCCTCGGAGATGCTGTATTCAAAGTCGATAAGGATTCTCTGTCGCTGACAGGCCGTCAGGAACAGGGGACTGTCTCTTTCTCCTGGGTATCCCCGGAGGGCGTGGAGGTTATTAAGACATTCACTTTTTATCAAGGTAAATATCTGGTTGACCTAGATATCAGCATCTTGAACCTCTCAAATATTCAGATTAAAAAAGGTACTTCACTCAGTTGGAAAAGGAAGCTCGACCCCGCCAAAGATGTCGACCGTTGGAGCTTCTCGGGTCCGGTAGCCCTGGTAAATGGGGAATTAGAAGAAGTACCGGTCAAGAAATTAGACGAGGAGAGAATACACGACGGGGAAATCAAATGGGCTGGTTACGAAGATAAGTACTTCATATCTTCCATAATCCCGAGTAAATCAGGGAACCTCAGGTTGAGGATGTCTAAGTCCCCCGAGGATGTGGTATCTGTTGGCATTACAGAACCCACGGAACTCAATCGTGGGGAGAAGGCATCGTATCGTTACTCCCTCTACCTGGGCCCCAAAGACCTGGATATCCTAAAATCCGTCGGTGCGGATTTGCAGAAAGCGATTAACTTTGGGTGGTTCGATGTCATTGCTAAGCCACTCCTGATCTTCTTAAAATACATCAATAAGTTCACCCACAACTTTGGGGTAGCGATAATTCTTTTGACCGTAGTTATTAAGATTCTTTTCTT
>JBDRGH010000140.1:0-11077 GCA_043818015.1 Pseudomonadota bacterium | reverse complement strand
GTAAATGCAATAGATAGGCATAACACCGAGGATTTCTGGGAGATGTCGGAATACCGATACCTTAAGAAGGAGACGAGAAATTACATACCCAAACTGATAGCGGCCATTCTCATAGCTAAGAACCCGGAAAAATATGGTTTCCATGAATTAGAATACGAACCACCATTGGTATATGACAAGGTCAAAGTTCCCGATGCTACCGACCTAAAGGTTATTGCCACAGCCTCTGAAACGGATTACCAAATTATACAGGAGTTGAACCCTGAACTGAGAAGAGGGTGTACGCCCCCCAGTTATCCTGGTTACGAGGTTAAAATTCCTTATGGGAAAAAGGAGATATTTGAGAAAAACTTTGCCAAAATACCTCATGATCAGAGATTTACCTTCGCTCGACACGTTATCAGAGGTGGGGAAACCATCTCGGGGATTGCTCGGCTCTATAATACCCAGGTGCAGCCGATCTTGCAGTTAAACAAGATACGAAATCCAAGGAGCGTGAGGGCTGGAACAAGTCTAATAATCCCTGTTAGAAGTGCCAAAGTTGTCAAGAGGAACATAGGTAATAAGGTAGGACTAACTGAGGTTCCAAAAAAGAGATATTTACATTTAGAGAGAGAAGAGATAATCTATACTGTAAAGAAAGGTGATACCCTATGGGATATTGCCCAGAGACACGAAGTGAGCACGTCAGAGATTAGAGATTGGAATAACCTCAGCAAAAACGATCTCATCTATCCAGGCAATATGTTGAAATTGAGGATAAAGCGGGATTTAAGTAGTTGAAGAGTTCGGCTTAACGTCAGGATTTACCCTCCGCAGTATATAATGATACCAGTCGAAAAGGCGCTTGAGTTAATACTGAAAGATGTCAGGATACTCGGTTCGGAAAAGATTGATATCCTGAGCTCTTTGCACAGGGTCGCGTCCGAAGATATCTATTCCACGAGAGACATTTTGGGAAGATTATAAACACTCTGTAGTTAGCCTAGAAGAGGGGAAGTACCATGTTAGGCTCACGGGGGAGCAAGGGTCAGGGATTCTAATATCGACGGTCAAGTCGAATGGATGATGGTGTTGCAGAGGATAGAGAAATTTGAGCGCCGGAGAGAAGGTTAGAGTTCAACTCTTCGATAGAAGTTTTGAGTTCGGTAAAGAACCAGCCTATTGATTGCCAAGAAGGGAACAAGACAGGAGAATGTTTGGAAGAGAGATTAATGAAGATAATGTACAGGAGGCAGACCTAGTAGTAGGTATTCCTTCTTTTAACGAAGCGAATTCAATTGATTACCCTACCTCCCAGGCAGGTATGGGGTTAACCGAGTATTTTGGTCACCTAAGATCGGTAATTATTAATTGTGATAATGATTCCTCCGATGGAACCCGGGAAACATTCTTAAATACACCAACCCAAGTTCCCAAGATTTATCTTTCTACGTTGCCAGGGGTAAAGGGAAAAGGGAATAATTTTCGTAACCTATTTGCTAAGGTGATCCAGTTGAAAGCAAAGGCTGTAATAGTAGTGGATGCTGACTTGAAAAGCATCACCCCAGAATGGATCAGTCGCTTAGGTGAGCCACTTTTCTTGGATTATTCTTATGTAGCCCCCATTTACCTCCGGCACAAATACGATGGGACGATTACCAACAATATTGCCTATCCTCTCATTCGTGCCCTCTACGGAAGGAGGATAAGACAACCCATCGGCGGGGATTTTGGCTTCTCCGCCGATTTGGCCAGGATCTATTTGGATCAGTCCGTGTGGGACGATAATATTGCGAATTTCGGGATAGATATCTGGATGACTAATATCGCCTTAGTTCAAAATTTGCCTTTCTGCCAGGCGTATCTGGGTACTCCTAAGGTTCATCACCCGAAAGACCCGAGTTCCCAGCTTGGGTCCATGTTCGGGCAGGTTCTGAGTACCTTGTTTCTGCTGATGGAGAAGTACGTCGATTTCTGGACCCGGGTTAGGTGGAGTAAACCTACGCCGATATTCGGATTTGGGCTGGGGGAAGTGACTATGCCTCCTCCGGTACGTGTAAATGGGGACAGACTCCATATGAATTTCATCGAAGGTCACAAAAAATATAGCGACCTTTGGGAGGGCACAATTGATCCGGAAACACTACCGAAGTTGGGGGAGATAGGTGGGTTAGCGACAGATAAGTTTGAAATTCCTATCGATCTTTGGGCAAGGATTCTTTATGACTATGCTCTTGCATTTCACCTCAATGAAATCGACCGAACTCAGTTGCTCGAGTCTTTAGGGCCACTTTATTACGGGCAGGTCCTGTCTTTCGTGAATACGACCAAGGGAATGTCTGCCAACCAGGCCGAGGAATATATGGAAAGACTGTGCCGCGTCTTCGAAAGAACCAAACCCTATTTGGTGAACAAGTGGTTAAAAGTGTCGTAATTTGATTTCTTCTTTTCGGGAGTTTTTACCTAATGGCCAAGATATTATTGGTTGACGATGAAGAGAGTATTCGCTTGCTCTATTCAGAGGAATTAAAGGAAGAGGGATACGAGGTGGCGCTGGCCTCTGACGGACGTGACCTCATAAGACGAATCGAAGAAGAATCACCCGACGTGGTGGTTTTGGATATAAAAATCAAAGATCTCAATGGTCTAGATTTGCTTCAGGAGGTTCGCAAGAAATTCTATAATTTACCAGTCATTCTTTGTTCTGCCTACACCTCTTTCAAGGGTGAATTGAAAACGTACGCTGCTGATGATTATGTCGTCAAATCTTCAGACTTAACCGAGCTAAAACATAAGATAAAAAGGGTATTGGAAGGACATATCCCCTCAGAACTGAAGGAATAGTAGGTTTGGTTATCATTTTAATTTCAACAGTTTATATAATTGATCAACACGGTTACGAGTGGATGACCTTCACATTTCGGTTCTTTCGAATAAAGTCTTGCCAGTCGAGTTAACGTTGGCTTGTTTTAGCCGAGAAAGGAAGCTGCGAACCGACCTGGTATTCGTTCAGCCTGCCTCAGAGTTGCCGTTCCTCTATTCATCATTCCGCGTATACCCCCCATCACCGGGCTCCCGTCCAATAGAACGTTACGTAAGATGAGTTTCAAGGTGTCCTTGCCTTATGGGAATAAGCTGTTGCCCAAACAAAATTCCTGTGAGCGGTCATTGAAACGTTTAGTTCTTCGCCCATTTAGTTGGTGAAAAGGGTTCAAGGATTCCAAGATTCAAGGGGTCAAGAATAATAATAAACTATGTCTCGAAGTTAATCCGCCATGCGTGGACAGAAAAACCACACTATAATTACTGGAGTTTACCGAATTTATAGTGAACTCCTTTGTCGCGTGGCGAAATTTGCTGGAGCAGTGGGGTACCCATCGAGGGTGAGCAGGAAGGGGAAAGCCAGCCCGAAGAGGCTGGAAGGGGAAAGTATTCCCCACCTACGAGCCCCGAAAGGGTCACTGCGGAAGCAGTGAGCGAAGGGATAAAGGGGTTCACTTAAATAATGCCAGATTAGTAATGAAATCATGGTGTTCCGAAAATGCTTCGCCAGAAACTCGGTAAATTCCAATATAATTACTCTTGAATAACGTAGGAACTTGACTTATAATAAAGAAATGTGATTATCGACCAAGGAAAGGGGAAAGAGGATGAGACATGGGTACAGACTAAAGACTTTAGTGTGGATAGTTGCTGCGTTGGTGGTGGGGGTCGTGATAGCCTCAGAACTCAATTTAACACCATCGATAAAGGCTATTTCTTCTCTTGGAGAAAAGAAGAAGATTGAAGACAGCTCGTCAAACATGCCTGCTCAACTGCCATCTTTTGTTGAGCTGGTAAAAGAGTTGAAACCGGCGGTTGTTAATATCAGTACTACGAAGGTTATTCGTGGGGGCAGACAGGGATTTATGCCTTTTGAGAGCCCTTTCGGTGGAAAGAGTCCCTTTAGGGATTTCTTCGACAAATTCTTTGAGGATATGATCCCGAAGAATTTCAAACAGACCAGCCTGGGATCGGGATTCATTATCGATAAGGATGGTTACATTCTGACTAATAACCATGTGATTGAGGGGGCTGACGAAATAAAGGTGAAGCTCTCGGATGGAAAGGAATTTACGGCAGAAATAAAGGGCAAAGATCCGAAGACGGACCTGGGTTTAATAAAGATAAAGTCGTCGAAAAATCTACCTGTGGTTAAGCTTGGTAACTCAGATAAATTGCAGGTCGGGGAATGGGTGATGGCTATCGGGAATCCCTTCGGTCTTGATCATACCGTTACTGCAGGGATTGTGAGCGCCAAAGGCAGGATCATCGGGGCGGGCCCTTACGACAATTTTATACAGACTGATGCTTCTATCAATCCAGGAAATAGTGGAGGCCCCCTGTTTAATCTGGAGGGAGAGGTTGTTGGTATCAACACCGCTATTATTGCCAGTGGTCAGGGAATAGGGTTTGCTATTCCGATTAATATGGCAAAGGATCTTCTTCCACAACTGAAAGAGAAGGGTAAGGTGACCAGAGGGTGGTTAGGCGTCGTGGTACAGAAAATTACCCCCGATCTTGCCAAGTCATTCGGGTTGAAAGAGGCTAAAGGGGCACTGGTGGCTGATGTTGTCGAGGGAGGTCCCGCCGAGAAAGCCGGGATAAAACAGGGAGACGTAATACTCGAAGTAGACGGCAACGAGATCGATGAGATGAACAAATTGCCAAGGCTTGTAGCGGCGTTTGCCGTGGGTCAGAAAGCAAAGGTGAAGATTGTTAGAAATAAAGAGGAGAAAACCCTAACGGTTACTATTGGAGAATTTCCCGAAAAGGAGATAGTTGCTTCAAGGCAGCAAGTCGAAGAAGAACTGGGAATGACAGTACAAGACCTGACCCCGGAGATTGCTAAACAGTTTGGATACGTGAATGAGAAAGGCGTTTTGATAACTAACGTTTCACCGGGCAGTGCGGCCGATGAAGCTGGAATACAACGAGGGGATCTGATAATTGAGGTAAACCATCAGCCCATTGAAAATTTGGAAAATTACAGGGCCATCCTGGGGAAGGTAAAAGAAGATAGCGTTCTTCTATATGTCAGAAGAGCCAAGAGTGCATATTATGCAGTCTTGGCTCTGGCAAAAGAGGAATGATTCTTTCCGGGATTATGATCTCTTTCTCTTCAAATGGATTGTTTTGACGTCTCCATCTTAAAGGGAGCAGGTTATCTGTTCCCTTTTCGCTTCCAATCCAAACGCATCTGTGCTTCCCAGGTTCCTGAGTGCTAATATCCAGAGCTAACATTTTGGGGCTGGTGTACTTTGAGAATTCGGGAAAATACTTAGTTGACCCTTACAAATGAAAGATTTCCTTTGAAGCGAACCTGAACAGGATTTTTGGGGTACCCATCTTGACGAAGCGGGCTCAAGTCCCGCCTGTGGCGGGACTTGAGCCCGAGGGGCGAGTTTCTGAAAATGCGTGAAGTGAGTCATAGATGGGTCAAAAAACCTGTGCTTCGGAGCGGAAAAGGGAATTTTTCAGCACGTACCAGCTTACCGCTGTGTCGCAGAAATATGGCATAAAATCGGTATGCGCCACGTCAAATACGATTGGGTAATAAAGGGCTGGTACCGCTCGCCATTGCTCCTCACTATCGAAGAAAGCAACCCTCGGTTGACAGAGTGTAATCTAGGCGTTTACAAATGGAGGTTAATGGTCAATACGATTTTCATTCTTTATAGTTGGTTGAGGGTCAATTTGCCCTGTCCTTTCAACTAGTTGGTCTTCCCTTGAGTCCGTCTACCTTCCTGGCACAGTTCTTGTAGATTGAAAGATAAAGAATTTTTACCTATATTGTATATAAGGGTCTTGAAAAAGTATTCTTCCTGGCCCCTCCATTGTTTCTCGATCTCTCTTCGCCCTTTGCGTGGAATTTGATACCCTGATGAGGTTGGGGGTGATTTTCTCAGTGATTTTGAAGTGTACGGTGGAGGAAATTAAAAGAGAAAAATGAATGAGTGTTCATGTTTTTGCTTGACGATAGATAGCCCGCGTGTTACAAAAAAAGTATCCTTGTTTATATTGCCTCGCAACGTCGATATACACGCAGAGGCAGACAGTTGACAGGATCTTTTCGGGAGACCATTTTTTAGTGTAATAGAAGAGAGAGATGAGCGATGATATATCAGTTGAATGCTGATGTGCGAAATTTCGGAGAGGCGATATCGAAACTCAGTGGAGAAGACATATACGCATGTTACCAGTGCGGCAAGTGTACGGCTGGCTGTCCTGTTGTTATGGAGATGAGCCATACCCCAAATCAGATAATGAGATTGATTCAACTGGGACTTAAAGAAGATGTTCTGAACTCCCGAACTCCTTGGTTGTGTGCTTCTTGTGAGACCTGCACGACCCGTTGTCCCAAAGAGGTAGATATTGCCAAGATAATGGATACGCTCAGAATACTGGGCCGCAAGGAGGGCTATAAATCCAAGGAACCGAACGTTGTGGCGTTTAACGATATCTTCCTTGGCTGTGTGAAGCATAAGGGGAGATTACCAGAGACGCAGTTAGCCATGGCTTACAATTTCAAAACCAGGCAGTTTTTTAAGGATATTGGCCTGGGCCAGAAGTTGTTTAGGAGGGGAAAGATCTCCATTTTCAGTGATAAGATAAAGACAACGGATGCTGTTAAGGGTATCTTTGAGAGATCAAATGAGTTTTTGGATAGAGGGGAATAAATAATGGCATATGGGTACTATCCGGGCTGCTCCTCGCATGCTACGGCCAAGGAATATGATATTTCTACAAAGAAGGTCTGTGAGAAGCTTGGTTTGGAGTTGGAAGAGATTGGAGAGTGGAACTGTTGCGGTGCTTCGCCAGCCCATGTCACGAGTGAAGAGCTTTCTCTGGCATTGCCGTTCAGAAACCTGGTCCTGGCTGAGAAACAGGGCTTAGATAGCATAATGTCCACGTGTTCGGCGTGTTACAACCGGCTTAAAGTTGCCGATGAAACGGTGAGAAGAAGTCCCGAGACGCTAAACAGAATTGCTGAAATTGTGGGAGAACCGTATAATAAGACTCTCAAGGTTATACACCTCTTAGATCTTCTATCGAAGGAGGGTGGCGTAGAAAAAATAAAAGAAAACGTAATGAAGCCTTTAACAGGGTTAAAGGCCATATCGTACTACGGTTGCCTCTTAACAAGGCCTCCGGATCTTGTATCTATCGACCCGGATCCAGAAAATCCAGCGATAATGGAGGGAATCATAGAGGCGCTCGATGCGGAATCACCGGACTGGTCTCATAAAACGGAGTGTTGCGGTGCGAGTTTTGCCCTGGGCAGAACCGATATTGTCCTGAGATTGAGTGGTGAGATTCTAAAGGCGGCGAGGTTTGCTGATGCGGATTGCATCGTTGTGGCCTGTCCTTTGTGTTATGCGAACCTCGATATGAGACAGTCGCAGATATCCTTCGGGCATGGTGTAGATTACTCTTTGCCTATTCTATTCATCTCTGAATTGATCGGGATAGCTATGGGGATGGGTTATAGAGAACTGGGGCTTGATAAGCATATAGTTAGCGCAAAGAATCTATTAAAAGAAAAAAACTTAATCTAAGAGTTTTGAAGGACTGTATTTCTTGTGAAAAAGTATCCCTCTTCGCTTCAGCATTGATTTTTTGACCCATCTACGCGCGCTCCATGGAAAATTCACGAACTTCCCGCCTGTGGCGGGTCAAACATGTGAATTTTCTACATTCCGCTTGCCAAGGTGGGTTACCCAAAAAATCCATGAATTCGCTCTCCGGGCTACTTTTTCAAAGCTGTTAATCTTAAGGAATCTGTTTAAAGAGGTGCGATTGTGTCGAGAATTGGAGTATTTATCTGTCATTGCGGGGTCAATATCTCGAGCATGGTAGATGCTGAAAAGATCACACAGGAGTTGGCTAAGGAAGAAGGAGTAGCCTTCGCAAAAGATTATAAGTACATGTGTTCTGATCCAGGACAGAAGCTCATCAAGGATGCCATCAAGGAGCATAAGCTCGATGGAGTAGTTGTAGCCTCTTGTTCTCCCAGATTACATGAGAGGACATTCCAGTTGTGCATAGAGGCTGGAGGTCTGAACAGGTACAAGTTTGAGATGGCCAATATTCGAGAGCAGTGTTCCTGGGTCCATAAAGACAAAGAATTTGCAACAGAGAAGGCTAAAGACCTGATCAAGATGGCTGTGGCCAAGGTCAGAAAGAACCAGCCTTTTACCCAGCTCTCCATCCCCGTCGTGAAAAAGGCACTGGTGATCGGAGGAGGTATCGCGGGAATGCAGGCGTCCATAGATATCGCCAAGGCGGGGTACAAGGTGACTATGGTGGAGAGGACGCCGACCATTGGCGGAAGGATGGCCCAGCTCGACAAGACATTTCCTACCTTAGACTGCTCTGCCTGAATACTTACACCGAGGATGGTGGAATCATCCCAAAATGAAAACATAGAGATACTCACTTACGCTGAGGTTGAGGAAGTCCGTGGATACATAGGCAACTTTGAGGCAAAGATTCGCAAAAAGGCTCGCCTCGTCGATATGGAGAAGTGCACGGGATGCGGGACGTGCATCCAGAAGTGTCCGGTAAAGGTTCCCAGTGAGTTCGATATGGAGATGGGCATGAGGAAGGCCATATATGTTCCTTTCCCTCAGGCTGTCCCCAATGTGCCGGTAATCGATAAAGAACACTGCAGGATGTTTACGAAGGGTAAGTGTCATATTTGCCAGAAGCTCTGTCCTTCAGAGGCCGTCGATTACGAACAGGAAGATGAGATTATTGAGGATAAATTTGGTGCCATCGTAGTGGCGACAGGATACGACCTGTTCGATAGCAGTGTTTATGGCGAGTATGGTGGTGGAAGGTTTAAGGATGTTATTACGAGCCTCCAGTTGGAGAGGTTGATCAGCCCATCCGGGCCAACAAGTGGGCACATAGTTCGACCCTCGGACGGTAAGGAACCGAAGAATGTAGTCTTCATTCAGTGCGTTGGGTCTCGGGATATAAAGAAAGGGCTACCTTATTGTTCCAGTGTGTGTTGTATGTATACAGCGAAACATGCGGTATTGCTTAAAGAACATATCCCCGATGTCCAGACGAACATTTTCTACATGGATATCAGGTCGTCGGGGAAGAACTATGAGCAGTTTGTCCAACGGACGATGGAGTAATACGGTGCCTTGTACATCAGGGGCAGGGTCTCGAAGATTTACCAGCGGGGGGACAAGTTAATAGTGAAAGGTGCAGATACCCTAGCTGGCAGCCAGGTTGAGGTAGAGGCAGACCTGGTTGTGCTGGCTACCGCCATAACTGCACGCCATGATTCTAAAGAATTAGCCAAGATTCTGACTATCCCGTATGACGAGTTCGGGTTCTTTACAGAACTGCACCCAAAACTTGCACCGATTGAAACGGTTATATCCGGGATATTTCTAGCAGGTGCATGTCAGTCTCCCAAGGATATTCCGGACACCGTTGCTTCCGCCAGTGGTGCTGCATCGAAGGTTGCAGCCCTTTTCAGCGGGGACTTTCTGTCGATGGAACCACTGGTCTCAACTATAGATACCTCTGTCTGCTCCATGTGCAAGGCGTGTATGGAGGTCTGTCCTTACAATGCCATTCAAGAAGAAGAGATTACCCTGCGGGATGGAACCAAGAAGAAGCAGCTCAAGGTGCTGGAGAGCGTATGCCATGGATGTGGCGCATGTGTTTCCACTTGCAAGTCTTCCGCTGTTATGCTGAGAGGGATGACCGACGAGCAGATATTCGAAGAATTAATGGCTGTAGCTCAGTAGCTGTAGAGAGGGTGTGTTATGGAAGAGAATAAATGGGAACCGAAGGTGGTAGGGTTTTTGTGTCACTGGTGTAGCTATGCCGGTGCAGACTTGACCGGTTCAGCTCGCCTGGAGTACCCCCATAACATAAGAATCATCAGGGTTCCGTGCTCTGGACGGGTAGACCCCATGTTCATTCTCAGGGCTTTACAGAATGGGATTGATGGCGTGTTGGTCTCAGGTTGCCATCCAGGGGATTGCCACTATCAATCCGGGAATTTCCATGCCAGGAGGAAATTTGCTGTTACGAAGAAGCTCCTTGAATACGTGGGGATCGAACCGGAGAGAGTTCAGTTTAGCTGGGTTGCAGCTTCTGAAGGTCCAAAGATGGCCCAGGTAATAAATGAATTTGTTGAGGGAGTGAGAAAGGTGGGCCCGAACAGACTTTTTAGGGATGAAAAAAGAGATGGAGAATAGGTTAAAGGAAGAGGCCAGAAAACTCTTAAACGAAGGTAAGGTGGACTTTATCATAGGTTTTGGTAAAGGAACCGTTAAGTTCAGGACTGCTCCGTTGATAACGAACAAAGAAGGGGACCTGGAAAACCTGGTGATCAATCCTTTTATAATGAATAATCTGAGTAGGTACCTCACTGAGATAAACGGTAGAGCAGGTATAGTAGTGAAAGGTTGTGATTCCCGGTCCCTCGTTAGCCTGATCCAGGATAATAAGGTGAACCGCGATGATGTGGTAATATTGGGTGTTCCCTGCGATGGAGTTGTTGATATACAGAAGTTACAGGACCAAATCGGTTCCGAGATTGAACGGGTAGCGGAGATAGAAAGGGAAGGGGAGAACCTGATTGTTCACATGGATGGTTCAAAGAAATCGGTCTCCTTTAGAGACGTGATCCTCGACAAATGTCTCGGGTGTGGGTATCCTACCCCTCTCGAATACGACATACTGTTAGGGAGTGAGATTTCTCCAAGGCTCGAGTTGGAAAGGAGCCTAGAAAAGATAAGAAAACTTGATGATATGGAGAGCTCCGAAAGGTGGAAGTACTGGAGAGAACAGTTCAGTAAATGTATTCGGTGCTATGCCTGCAGAAATATCTGTCCTGCCTGCTTTTGTGAGCGGTGTTTTATCGATGTAAATATCCCCCAATGGGTTTCTCCGTATGCAAGCTGGCAGGATAATCTCGTGTTTCAATTGATAAGAACCCTCCATGTGGCAGGGAGGTGCTCGGACTGTGGAGAGTGTGAACGGGCATGTCCTGTAGGAATCCCCTTGAGGAGTTTGCAGAGGA
>JBDRGH010000139.1:0-2700 GCA_043818015.1 Pseudomonadota bacterium | reverse complement strand
CAGGGCTGTTGTTTGTAGCCAGAGGCATTTTAATCTCGTGGAATCTCTTCGTCCTGAGCTGGGGGGTGTAAAGGAGTTTATCGTTATTGGTCCCGCGGAGAAAGACTTTATGGGCTATGAGGATCTCATGTCCAAGTCTTCCTCTCTTGAGCCAGAGATTGAAATTAGTGATGACGATTTACTCTACTTTGGCAACACAAGCGGTACCACCGGCCTTTCGAAACAACCAATGCACACTCATGAAACCTTATTTTCTGAAGCTCTGATGGACTTAGACGCACTGAACTATGACATGAGTGCTGGAGGTGCTTTCCTTGTTGGTGCGCCTCTTTTTGCGGCTATCGTGCTTCCAAGAGTGTCAATCCTTTCCTTCTATATGCGTTGCCCTCTCGTTATACCATCAGACCTTGCACCTCAGACTCTCTTACAGATAATTGATAAAGAAAGGGTAACTGACATTTTCTTACCAACTGCGTTTTTTCAACCGATTATAGAATACCCTCACCTCGATACGTATGATTACTCCAGCTTGCGCCGTATATTTATATTCGGATATTATCCCCCAGAGGTATGGCAAAGAGCGGTAGAGCTATTTGGAAGTGTCTTTGTATTAATCTATGGTCTTAGCGAGATAGGTTTCGTCTCTTTTCTCCCTCCCGAGGAATTCATATTCGAAGGTCCCCCAGAGAAGGTAAACAGGATAAAGTCTTGCGGTCGTGAACCATTATGTGTTGAAGCGAGGGTGGTAGATGAGCAAGGAGAAGACGTTCAACCAGGTCAGGTTGGAGAGGTTATTGCCAGAGGTCCTGATATGATGAAAGGTTACTGGAATGCCCCTGAAGCAACGGAACAAACCATAAGAGGAGGCTATGTCTACACCGGTGATCTAGCCACGGTAGATGAAGAGGGATATATCTTCCTTGCTGGTAGAAAGAAGGATAGTATTATGACGCAGGGGAAGATGGTTTTGCCCCTAGAGATAGAAGAGGTCATCTTGCAACACCCACAGGTTCTTGAGGTGGCAGTAATAGGCTTACCGGATGAAAAGCTGGGAGAAGCAGTCAAAGCGGTGATTAGAAAACGGGGTGATGATGTAACTGAAGAGGAGATTATTGCCTTATGCCGGAAACACCTTCCCGACTATGCTGTTCCTCAATCGGTAGATTTTGTTGAAAGTTTACCGAAGACGGCTGGTACAGGCAGGTTACAGAGATACAAGTTACGTGAACAGTATATTCAAGCCTCTTCAGGGGGAGAGTAGCCACAATTTCAGATTAAAGAGTCTGACCACACTATATAGTGGTTTTATTCATTAATGCTCGAATTGGAAAACAATTGTAAGGAGGAGTTACATGGTTATTGGTGATATTATAAGGCGGAATGCAAAAAGGTTTCCAGGAAAGAAGGCGCTGATCTTTGAAGAAACGAGCTATACGTTTAAGGAATTGAATGAGAGGGCGAATAGGTTAGCCAATGGTTTCTTGAATTTAGGCCATAAAAAGGGCGATAAAGTAGTAATCATAGCAGACAACTGTCATCATCATGTTGAAGTCTTTTGTGCAGTGGCAAAATCGGGAATGGCTTCTATGTCAGCAAATCCATTTCTCCCCGTTAAGGACCTAGTTCACATTGTAAGAAATATCGAAGCAAATACTATAATATTTCAGCCAAAGTACAGGGATATTGTTGATTCGCTTAAAAGCGAGCTGAACAACCTGAAAAATTTTATAACTATAGGGGATTCCAAAGGAAGTGAAATAGACTATGAGAAATTCGTTTCCTCCTATGAGTCAAAAGAGCCAGATGTATCCGTTAATGAAGACGATGAGCTAATAATCATTAATTCAGGTGGGACAACCGGGTTGCCCAAGCAAATAGTCCACACACATAAGAGCTGTCTGGCGCTCGCATTAAATGGGCTTTTTGCGTTTCAAGCCACACTGGCCGATACGGTACTAATGTTTATTCCGTTTTTTTGGGCGGCAGTGCTCCCATGTTTTGTACTCAGTCATTTTTATGTGGGGGGCAGCTGTGTTATAGCCGCAGGGATGACTCCTGAACCTTTTCTAGAGGCAATTGAAAAAGGGCGAGCAACCCACACGGCTGTCGGCACTCCTTTCCTGATTCAGCTTCTGGACTACCCGGACCTCGAAAAGTACGATATCAGCACTATGCGTTACATTGCCTTTGCCGGGACTCCTTTACCTACCGAGGTTCTTAAGAGAGCTATAAAAATATTCGGCAATGTATTTGGCAATATGTTTGCCCTCTCAGAATGCGGTCCGATAGCTAACATGAGACCCGGAGAAGTCATCATAGAAGGATCTCGTGAGGACTTGAAGAGGTTACAATCCTGTGGGAGGGAAGCCATCAATGCAGATATAAGGATAGTTGATGACCAGGGGCTAGACGTACCCCCAGGCAAACTCGGTGAGGTTATAGTAAAAGGTGATTGTATTATGAAAGAATATCTTAAGGCACCCCAGGCAACTGAACAGGCCATAAGAGATGCATGGCTCTATACCGGGGATATAGCCACAATAGATAATGATGGATATATTTACATTCAAGGAAGAAAAAAGGATATGATAACCACCTCAGGAAAGACTGTCATGGGTTCGGAAGTTGAGGATATAATCCATCAGGAACCTTCTGTTAAGGAAGCAGCAGTGATAGGTATCCCAGATGAAGACCTTGGAG
>JBDRGH010000138.1:0-8679 GCA_043818015.1 Pseudomonadota bacterium | reverse complement strand
CGCTCCGAAGCACAGGTTTTTTGACCCACCTATGACTCACTTCAGGCATTTTCAGAAACTCCCCGCCTGTGGCGGGTCAAATCCCGACACAGTCGGGACTTATCTTCCGCTTCGCCAAGATGGGTACCCCAAAAATCCTGTTCATGTTCGCTCCAAAGGAAATTTTTTATTTTTCAGGCCGGACTAAATAAGCCTTCAGCAATCAGCGAGTGGTGGCCAAATCAGCCGAAAGCTGGCGGCTGGTAGCTAAATAGTTGAGGTATTAAAAGGTTTCCTATAATCCAACCAATTACAAGTGTAGCCGGGCACCTCTCAATATCTCTTCCACCAGACTGTTATAACTTAATCCAGCATGGTTGGCAGCCCTTGGCAGCAGGCTTGTGCGGATCATGCCCGGAACAGTATTGATTTCAAGGATGTTTGGGTTACCTTTCGAGTCCAAGATCATATCGACTCTGGCAGCTCCGTGGCAACCTATAGCTTGATAAACCTTCAACCCGGTGTCCTGCACTTCAGATGACTGGTCTTTAGTCAATCTGGCGGGCAAGATATACTCAGTCATCCCTCTTTCGTATTTTGATTTGTAATCATAGAATCCACCTTTGGGGATGATCTCAATAACGGGAAGTGGCCGTCCATTTAATATCCCAACGGTAACCTCCGAACCGGATATGAACTCTTCTATCATTATCTGATCACTGTATCTGCCTGCCTCTTCAACAGCATCTGCTAATCCTTCCCTATCTTTCACAATCGTCACTCCGATAGTCGAACCCTCCGATATCGGTTTAACCACTACGGGGAATTCGAATTTCAATCTTTCCTTCAGCCCCCCTTTAGATACCCCTTCTTTCTCTAATACCTCAAAATTGGGGGTCCTAAGATTATGGAAGCTCAGGATTTTTTTGGTCATGGGTTTATTCATAGCCAGGGCACAGGCCAGTACACAAGAACCGGTGTAAGGAATCCCCATAAGCTCCAGCATCCCCTGTATAGTCCCATCCTCGCCCCATTTACCGTGCAGAGCAATAAAGGCCACATCGATTCCTTCGCCAATTATCCTTTGTCCAACAGTTCTATCTACATCTATGGAGCACGCATTATAACTCGTTTCTTTCAACGCAGAGAGTATGGCATTACCGCTCAAAAGAGAGATTTCCTGTTCTGATGATAGTCCACCCATCAAAACAGCGATCTTTTTCTTCTTCCACATAGATCAATTTTCACCAATGATTCTAATTTCGGGTTCTAAGATCAGACCTGTTTCTTGATATACCTTTTCCTGGATTTCTCCTATCAAGCTCAGGACGTCCTTGGCAGTAGCATTTCCCAGGTTGAGGATGAAATTGGCATGGCGTTCCGAAACCATGGCACCCCCTACCTGTGCTCCCTTAAGCCCAGCTCGGTCAATAAGCTTGCCGGCTGACATACCTTTCGGGTTTTTGAATATCGAGCCAGCACTCGGCAAATCCAGGGGCTGTGTTGCCTTCCTTTCACCCAATATCTTTTCTATCCTATCTCTTATGTGTGACTGACTGTTGATCTTTAGTTCAAAGAGTGCACTTAGAATGACGGTGCTGTCGGAGAGTTGCAAGTTTCTATAGGAGAACCTTAAATCCTCCCTTTCTTGGGTAATAATCCTTCCATTTCGGTTCAATATGCTAATCGAGTGGGTTATATCCTTCAACTCTCCAAAATGGCCCCCTGCGTTCATAGCAAGCCCCCCACCTACCGTTCCAGGTATTCCGGCAGCAAATTCAAGACCCGAAAGGCTGTGATCTATAGAGAACCTGATTAAACTTCCCAGTAGCACTCCCGCTTCCGCAAAGAGCATGGGGGATTTGTCTTCTTTTAGCAATTCTATTCTTTTAAAGCCGTGGGATAGGCTTATCACTATATCTCTAATTCCTCCGTCCCTGACCAGGAGATTGGTTCCATTGCCCAAGACAAAATAAGGTATCTGCTCCTCCGTCAAGTATTTGATGATCCTTACCGTATCCTCCAGGTCCTTGGGAAAGACAATCGCATCTGCCGTTCCACCCACTTTCCAGGAGGTGTACTCTTTCATCGGTCGATCTGTCAGCAAAACCCCCTTTACTACCTTCCGTAATCCGTCAATCTGTTCTTTGTATACCAATGTCTTCTCGTTTTTTAAAAGGCAACATGTTTGTATCCATTCACCGTTTCCCGTTAACCGTCGAATAACGGACAACGAACAACAGGGAAGTAAGTCTATTTCAATTCCTTTATCAATTCATCGCCAACTCTGTATATATCTCCTGCCCCCAGGGTGATCACGATGTCACCTCGCTCCAGTACCTCCATGAGACAGGGAACAATTCTCTCCCTATCCGGGATGAATGACACATTCTTATGCCCATGTTTTTTAATTCCATCGAACAGAGCCTTTGCATCCACTCCAGGGATGGGGTCCTCACCAGCAGGATAGATGTCCGTAATTATCAATACGTCCGCTTGATAGAAAGCGACCAAAAAATCTTCATAGAGATCCTTAGTCCGGGTATATCTGTGAGGCTGGAAGACAGCGACCACTCGACTTCCCCAAGAAGTCTTAGCTGCACTTAGGGTGGCCTGGATCTCCACAGGATGATGGCCATAGTCGTCCACGATCAGGACACCGTTATATTCCCCCTTTATCTGGAATCTTCGCTGTATACCACTAAACTGATCAAAACCTTCCTGGATACTCTTAAAACCAACGTCCAATTCAAGGGCAGTGGCTATAGTCGCCAAGGAATTGTAAACATTGTGGATACCTGGCATTTGAAGTCTAACCGGACCAAGAACCTCTCCGCGGTGTAAGACCTCAAAAGTTGTCTTCGCTTCCATAAATGTTATCTTTCTTGCCTGAATGTCGGCTTGGCTTGTTAGGCCGTAGGTAGCACATCTTTTTCTTATCTTGGGGATCAGACTCTGAATATTCTTGTGATCAAGGCATACCACAGCCAGGCCGTAGAAAGGAATCTTATTGATGAAGTCTAAGTATGCCTTTTTGACTTCTGCCATATCCCGGTAATGATCCATGTGCTCCTGGTCGATATTTGTAACGACAGCGATAGTGGGGGAAAGCTTTAAGAAAGAACCATCACTCTCGTCTGCTTCAGCGACCAGAAACTCTCCCTCTCCAAGTTTCGCATTGGTACCTATACTATTGAGTCTACCTCCAATTATCACGGTGGGATCCATACCTCCATGAGCCAAGATCGTTGCTATCATTGATGTAGTAGTGGTCTTGCCATGGGTACCCGATACTGCTATGCCATATTTCATCCTCATCAGTTCCGCCAGCATCTCAGCCCGGGGAATAACGGGGATGAGACGTTCGTTGGCTTCCATGACCTCTGGATTGTCAGGCCTTACAGCCGAGGATACTACTACAACGTCCACATCCTTCAAATTATCTTTGCTATGCCCATAATTAACGATGCCCCCCAGGCGACTGAGTCGTCTGGTAATCTCTGTCTCTTGAATATCTGATCCGCTAATACTATATCCCAAATTCAGTAAGACCTCGGCAATACCACTCATCCCGATCCCGCCGATTCCTACAAAGTGAATACGCTTTATCTTTTTGTACATGAAAATTCCCCTATTTCTTTAGGGCATGTCTCAAATAAGTCAACATCTGAGGTTCTTCTCCCACTTGGTTGGCGAAAAGGGTTCAAGGATTCCTCACTCGAATCCCTGACTCCCTGGCCCAGACGCTGGCACTTGCGCCAGGGCGGGCCTTGGCCCCTTGAATCCTCTTTATCCATCAACTAACTTGGACATGATACACATTCAATATCTCGTCATTAACTATATTTCATTCCCACCAGCTCATAACAACTGTCGACTATATCCCTTGAAGCTCCCGGTTTACCCAGTTTGGATGCCTCCTTCCCCATCGCGGATACAGTGACCCGGTCAGCAGCCAAACCGGTTATTATCTCAGCCAAATTTTCCCCGTTTAAATCTCCGTTTAAAACCATTTTAGCAGCTCCCCTATTTACCAATACCCTTGCATTCGTCTCCTGATGATTGTTGGCTGCAAAAGGATAGGGGATCAATACTGATGCCTTACCCGAGACCGTCAGTTCGGAAAGAGTAGTGGCCCCCGCTCTACATATCACAAGATCTGCCTCTCTATACACAGCCGCCATATCCTCGATGAATCTTATTGCCTCTGAATTAAACCCTTTTTCTCTATACGCCCGGGAAACCTCTTCATAATCTAAATCCCCAGTCTGGTGTATGATCCGCAAAGACTCTTTCACAGGCATGAGACAGTCCAGGGCATCAAGCATCTTTTCGTTCATGGAATGGGCACCTTGACTTCCACCTAAGATGAGTAAGGTGAACCCTCCTTTATCAACCTTATCGTGGAACGAGCCATCTATTAATCTCTGCCTGACAGGGTTACCGGTGAATTGGGCTTTCTTCATCGATGAAAGATACATGGTTCCCTCGAATGCGATGAAGATCCTGTCCACAAACCGGGCCAAAATCCTATTGGTGATTCCCGGTATAGTATTCTGTTCGCAAATTGCCCTCTTAATCCCCATCAATAGGGCCGCAAAGATTACCGGAGCCGAAGTATACCCCCCCATGCCAATGACCAACTCCGGATTGTACTCCTTTATGAGACATATGGACTGATATACACTTTTCGGGAGAAGGAAAAGATTTCGCACCTTTTCTTTCGACGATTTTCCTTTTAACCCTTTGATATCTATAGTCCTGAGTTGAAACCCCTCTCTCGCAACAACCCTTGATTCTATCCCTTCCTTCGTTCCAACGAAGACACAGGCACTTTCTGAGTTTCTTCTCTTAAATTCTTCCGCTAAGGCTATACCAGGAAAGAGATGGCCCCCTGTGCCTCCGCCTGCGATCAATACCCTCATTGGGTTAGCCCTTTTTAATCTGTGAGGATATATTAAGTAAGATACCCAAGCCTATCAGACTCGTTAGTAAAGACGATCCCCCGTAACTGATGAAGGGGAGGGAAATCCCTTTCGTCGGCAAAAGTCCTACTGTGACTCCCATGTGTACGCTTGCTTGTAATCCTATCAACGTAGTGATACCAAGGGCTAAATAGGTGCTGAACGAATCTGAAACTCGAATAGCTATCCGGATACCACGATAGATAAGTATCAGAAAAGCCACTAGGATGAAAAGTACCCCTATTAATCCCAATTCCTCACCGATTACAGAGAAGATAAAATCAGTATAGGGTTCCGGGAGATAGAATAATTTCTGTTTTCCGCCCCCTAACCCCCGTCCAAATAACCCTCCTGCACCGAAGGCATACAGAGACTGGATGATCTGGAACCCCGAATCGGTAGGATACTCCCATGGGTCTAGGAACGCCAGGATCCTTTGACGCCGATAACCTATATTAGAGATTAGAAAGTAGATGATGGGGGCAGTTAGTAACACTGTAAGGGAAAGATGGGATAGTCGAACACCGGCGGCGAAGAGCAATGTAAATACGATAGCACCAATGCATACAGCTGTTCCCATATCTGGCTGTTTGACGATCAAAGAGAGCATAATGCCAGTGATTATCATATGAGGAAGAAGCCCCACAGAAAACTTCTTGATATTGTCCTCCTTCTTGGCAAGAGAGTAGGCTATATAGATTATCACGGCGAGTTTGGCAAATTCAGAAGGCTGCACGGAAAAGACACCTAGTTTCAGCCACCTTGTTGATCCCCCAACTGTAACTCCAATCCCAGGTACTAATACCGCAATCAAAGAGACGAAGCTTATGCCCAGAAGGACATACGCAATTTTCCCATAAAATTGATGATTTATTCTCGCCACTCCAATCATTATTAATATGCCAAGTAATGCGAAGAAAATCTGCTTTCTGAGAAAGAAGTATCCATCGTTAAATCTTTCCGAGGCTATTATGGCACTGGCACTATAAACCATAACAATGCCAATACTAACCAGCACCAAAGTGACAAAGAGTACTATATAATCAAATCCAGCTCTTTCCTTCACCCACTTCTTTCCTTACGTCACGGTCCTCGATTTCAACTCTCTGACAACCGCCTTGAATGTGTCTCCTCTCTCTTGGTAATCCCTGAACATGTCGTAGCTTGAGCACGCAGGCGATAATAGAACCACGTCTCCACGGGAAGATTTTGACCATGCTAGTTCCACTGCTTCTCGCAGCGTGTCTGCTCTAACGGATAGGGTTAATGCACCCAGGCTGCTGAAGATTACCTCCCTCGCCTCGCCTATCAGGATCAGTTGTTTAACCCTCTTTTTCACCAGATCCTTTAAGCCGTCATATCCAGTACCTTTGTCTCTTCCCCCAGCAATGAGAATTATAGGTCGGTCAAAACTCTCCAAGGATTTCTGGACTGCCCCAACGTTGGTTGCCTTTGAATCATTATAGAAGTTCACTCCATAGATCTCTTCCACAAATTCTAGGCGATGCGGAAGACCAACAAAATTACTTACGGCCTGTTCGATGTCCTCAGGGTTACATCCACAGATCTCCGCTGCAGCTATCGCAGCCATAATGTTGTCAATATTATGGACCCCTTTTATCCTGAAGGAGTCTGTGTTGTAATAGTGCCTTTTATGCTCTTGCTTCCCGATTTGTGAGATAATCGAATGGCCATCCAGGTAGATCCCCCTGTTTAGTCTTTCTTCTTGGCTAAAATAGACCTTCCTGACCTGTTTCAATGAATCACCGATCTTTGAAACCAAAGTGTCATCGGCGTTTAACACAGCAAAATCCCCTTTTCTCTGGTTCAGGAATATCCTCCTCTTGGCATCAACGTAATCCTCATACGAACTGTATCGGTCCAAATGATCAGGCGAGATATTTAGTAGTACAACAATCTTTGGTCTAAAACTCCTTATCCCTTCCAGTTGAAAACTGCTCACCTCTGCCACAACATATTCTGCCTCTCTTCCGAGTCTTATATATTCAATGAGGGGATTACCAATGTTGCCCCCGACAAAGACTTCTTTCTGGGATTTTTTTAGAATCTCACCTATCAAGCTCGTGGTGGTAGTCTTTCCATTGGTTCCGGTAATTGCCACGATAGGTGTCTTCATAAAGTTATATGCAAGCTCTATTTCACCTATAACCGTTATTCCTCGGTTTTTCGCTTCTTGGATCGGCCTTATAGACATTGGAACACCGGGGCTGAGGACGATTAGATCAGAATCCAAAAAGGTTTCAACGGGATGCCCCCCTGCCTCTATCTTAATACCCAGATCCTTTAACTCTAGCGCGTCTTCGTCTAATTCATCGATAGCCTTAGAATCATTAGCTGTCACTACCCCTCCTCGTTCCCACAAGAAACGAGCACATGCCACACCACTTTTCCCGAGACCAACTACCAAAATCTTCTTGTCTTTTATCGCAACCAAACTTACCTCCCTGCGTTGCTAGTCCTCCCCTTCGCCGATACGGATATCTCAAAATTCTGTCAGCGCTTGCTCCAAAGGAAATTTTCCTCTTCTCAGGAACGACTATCTAAGTTTTAGCGTACTTATAGCAAGAAGTGCCAGCATGATTGCTATAATCCAAAACCGTACAATAATCTTTGGTTCAGCCCAACCCTTTAGCTCGAAGTGATGGTGGATAGGAGCCATGCGAAATATACGCTTTTTTCTCAATTTGTATGATCCGACCTGGAAGATTACCGAAAGAGCTTCAATGACGAATATCCCCCCCACAATAGCAAGGAGTATCTCCTGCTTTGTGATTACTGCGACCGTTCCCAATGCCCCACCCAAGGCAAGGGAACCAATATCTCCCATGAATATCTGGGCTGGATAGGCGTTGTACCAGAGGAACCCCATACTGGCGCCTACTATCGCCCCACAAAAGACAGTTAACTCCCCACTACCAGCCGTATAGGGTATCTGCAAATAAGTAGCGAACTTAACGTGACCTGCGAAGTAGGAAAAGAGAAGGTACGTGGCGCCGGCAATCATTACTGGCCCTATGGCTAACCCATCCAATCCGTCTGTTAGGTTAACTGCGTTAGAAGCACCAACCACGACAAAGATGACAAAGGGGACAAAAAACATGCCCAGATCTGGATTCACACCTTTGAAAAACGGGACACTGAGAAACGTATTGAAGTCAGAATGGAAGTAAAGAAACAACCCTATAAGCAAACCAATGAGTATCTGGCCGCCCATCTTATATCTGGCCTTTAAGCCCACGGCATTTCTCTTTACCAATTTCTTATAATCATCGAGTAGCCCAATTAGACTAAATCCCATGGTACTCAGCAAAGTTACCCAAAGATATGAATTCGCCAGATTGCCCCATAGTAGTGTAGAGGTAGTTAGGGCAAAGAGAATTAGTACCCCTCCCATAGTCGGCGTACCGTGTTTCTTCTGATGGGAGGCTGGACCATTCTCTCGGATTTGCTGACCAATCTGGAGGGAACTCAGTTTTTTAATGAGCCAGGGACCCAAGATAAAACTGATTACCAGAGCGGTTAGTGCTGCATAAATAGTCCTGAAGGTAATATACTTAAAGACATTTAGGAATGTATACGTAGTATGAAGGGGATATAGTAAGTGAAAAAGCAGTTAGCATATGTTCTCTATGATTTTCATACAGGCGGAATGGAAACCTCTATTTATAATGTAGCTCGTAGGCTAAAAAATGAATTTGAATTTCACTTTATCGCC
>JBDRGH010000137.1:0-3432 GCA_043818015.1 Pseudomonadota bacterium | reverse complement strand
GGCTGCACAGGAGATAGCCTTCACCTTTGCCGACGCTATTGAATATGTAAATGCAGGGATCAAGGCGGGCTTGAAAGTAGATGAATTTGCTCCAAGGATATCGTGGATATTTGATACCCACAATAACTTTTTTGAGGAAATAGCCAAGTATAGAGCTGCAAGAAAGTTATGGGCAAGAATCATGAAAGAGAGATTTGGGGCTTCTGATCCCAGATCGTGGATGTTTCGGTTTCATACCCAGACTGCGGGGAGTGCTCTAACGGCCCAGCAGCCCTTCAATAATGTGGTACGGGTGGCATTCCAAACCCTGGCAGCCGTACTGGGAGGGGCTCAGTCCTTAGCTTCATGCTCCTACGATGAAGCCTTAGCATTGCCGACAGAAGAGTCAGTGCGCCTTTCTCTGCGGACCCAGCAAATAATAGCCCACGAAATTGGGGTCACAGATACGGTGGATCCTATGGGTGGTTCTTTCTATATTGAAAGTTTGACAAAGAAGATGGAGGAGAAGATTATTGAGTATCTCAAGAGGATAGATGAACTAGGGGGGGCCGCTTCCGCAATAGAGAAGGGCTATATTCAGCAGGAGATTCAAGAAAGTTCCTATCGCTATCAGAAAGAGGTAGAATCCGGGGAGAGGGTGTTGGTGGGGGTAAATAGATACCAGATCGAAGAATCACCCCCCAAAGGTTTACTGAAAGTTGATCCCAAGGTTGGAGAGATTCAGGTTAAGAAGCTCAAAGAACTCAGGGCAACAAGAGATAACAGCAAGGCAGAGTCCACCCTCGCGGGGTTAAAAAAGGCCGCTGAACGGACGGTCAATCTGATGCCTCCAATACTGGAAGCGGTCAGGTCTTATGCTACACTGGGTGAGACCTGTGATGTACTCCGCGAAGTTTTTGGGGAATATAAAGGAACCTCGACAATATAAGATTCTTCGCTCCAGGGGGCCAGGAGGAGCGATTTTGGCACTTTTCCCAAATCTAGTAAGAAAAGGAGGAGCTTGATGGGCCAAGATAGAAGGATTAGGGCATTGGTAGCCAAACCCGGTTTGGATGGCCACGACAGGGGCGCAAAAGTCATTGCCCGTGCCTTAAGAGATTCAGGGATGGAAGTCATCTACACAGGGATTCGTCAAACTCCGGAACAGATTGTTGACGCAGCTCTTCAGGAGGATGTGGATGCCCTTTTGTTGAGCATCCTTTCTGGGGCTCACGGCTTCTTATTTCCGAAGATTATGGAACTCTTGAAAGAGAAAGGCTTGGGTGATATATTGGTAATAGGAGGGGGCATTATCCCTCAAGAGGACATATCAGAGCTCAAGGCGCTCGGAATCTCTGAGATATTCGGGCCTGGGATGGTTACTCAGGCGCTAATAGACTATATCGGGGAACACGTCTCTAAGAGATAATTGATTCGGACTGAGAAACTTCAACCTGAAATAGCCGATGCAAGTGTTTTCGCCGATCTAAGATTCGCAGACGGCATGTTGAGGGATTCCCTGCCTTTGGTGGGTGCAGTCCGCGGATGGCAGACTCATCTGGAGATTCACCGAGATGGGTCCCATTAAGAAATGTTGATACTACTTGCTTTGAAGGAAATTCTTCATGGCTGATTAGTATGGATAAAAGAAAGTGGATGGGAGAGACATTATGGAATTAGTTGACGAGGTGCGCAAAGGGTCAGTGAGGGCGTTAGCTAAACTCATTACCTTAGTGGAGAACGAAATGCCAGGGGCTCTTGAGGCAATGGAGGATATCTATCCGTATACCGGCAATGCTTATATAATTGGTATTACCGGTCCGCCAGGTGCAGGGAAGAGCACGTTAACAGATAGAATCACCAGAGAACTTCGGCGTCAGGGCTCTACCGTAGGGATTATAGCCATTGACCCTACGAGTCCTTTTACCGGTGGGGCGTTGTTAGGTGATAGGGTGAGGATGCAGGGAATTAGTAGTGATGAGGACGTGTTCATTCGCAGCATGGCTACGAGAGGGAGTCTCGGTGGGCTCTCTCGAGCAACATCAGATACAATAAAAATTCTAGATGCCTACGGGAAGGATTACGTTATAGTTGAGACTGTTGGGGTTGGGCAAGACGAAGTGGACATCGTGAAAACTGCTGACGTGTCAATTCTCGTTGTGATGCCTGGTGGTGGTGATGATATTCAGGCCATAAAAGCCGGCATCATGGAGATTGGAGATATATTTGTCGTGAATAAAGCCGACAGGGATGGGGCTGATAGATTGGTTACAGAGATAAGGATGATGTTAGAACTGAGTTCGACCGAGCGCGAATGGACACCACCGATCCTTAAGACGGTAGCAACTGAAGATCAGGGTATTGACGCCCTTGTTGAAAAGATTATTGAACATCGAGACTTCTTAGTGAACAGTGGTATGCTTGCTCGACGAAGGAAAGAGAGAATCCGATCCGAAATCATTAAGGTAGTTGAAAACGAGATTTTCAAGTATCTCAATACCTTGATAGCGGAGAATAAGGATCTCTTTAACCAACGTCTGGAAGCTATTGTGGATAAGAAGGAGGATCCCTATCTCTTAGCAAAACAGGCAGTGGAACTTATCGCCAAGAAGATATCGAAGAATGCCAATGCATAGAAGTGAAAGGGAGAGGTAAATGAAGATAAAGAAGATCGATCATATTGGTATAGCGGTGAAGAGTTGTGATCCAGCTCTCAAATTTTACGAAGGCGTGCTGGGGATAAAATCCACCGGATCAGAAAGAGTAGAGGAGCAAAAGGCCGCTACCGTGTTCTTACCAATAGGAGATAGTGAACTGGAACTCTTGGAGTCCACCTCTCCCGATGGGGCGATAGCCAAGTTTATCGAAAAGAGGGGAGAGGGCATTCAGCATATCTGTTTCGAGGTAGAGAATATTGAAGAGTCGTTGAAGGAACTAAAGGGAAAAGGCATACAACTGATTGACGAGGCTCCGAGGAGGGGTGCAGGAGGTGCAAGGATAGCCTTTTTACACCCCAAATCAACTTACGGAGTACTGATAGAGTTAAGCGAGAGGTAGGGAGATTTAAGTTTTTCCTTTGATACATTGAGACTGTCTGAAGAGCGGCCGTTGTCGGTTAACTAGGGATTTTGATGCTGAGGTGCTCTTTGCCAGTTTTTTCAATTAAGCACCTGAGGTAGGTTTTACGGGTGCTTTTTTGCTTTTCGCGAACGCAGTAGCAAATGGAGATTAGATTTAGGAAATTTCGCCATGAGACAAAGGAGTTCACTATAAATGCGGCAAACTCCAGGTAGATTCTCCTTGACTTATTTGTTCAAAGATGTTAATTGTACGACTCTCTTGGGCAGAGGGTTGCAGGCTTTAACGTTCTAAAATACGTTAACATTTCAATAAATTACTTGTTAGAGAAGAGAAAATGAAGCTAAATCCTTTCCGAGTATTCTTTCTAATCCT
>JBDRGH010000136.1:0-2156 GCA_043818015.1 Pseudomonadota bacterium | reverse complement strand
AGGGGATAAACCTCCTCTATGCCAATGAGCTACAGAGTTTTTATCAGCTGCCATAATATCATATATGGCAACAATTCATCAACATACTCTTTCCGCGACACTTTGAAAACTGAAAGTCAGTATTTTCTTACCGAGGCAGCTTTCCTCATCTTCAACAGTTCTGCAAATGTCTCAATCCTCCGCCTTTCCTTCTCCAGTTCTTCATCCTCATAACCACATAATTTCAAAAAATCCGTATACACAGGACACCTCCTTCATCTAACCCTTGAGACCCCGCACCCTCCAGCAAATCTGGCACACATTATGGGGGTGGGACCCTTAAAAAGCCTGTTTTTATGAAGATGCCAGTCTCCTTTCGGTCACCTTTCCTCTGATGAACTCAACAATACTGTCAAGTTTCGACCCGGGAGGGAAATACTCAGCAATGCCTGCGGCCTTCAAAGGAGGTACCTCATCATGGGGAATTATCCCTCCAACAACTACCAATATATCGCTCATATCCTTCTGCTTAAGGAGATTCATCAATTTCGGTATCAGCGGATGATCATAGCCCAACGTACTGATCCCCATAACATCAACGTCTTCCTGCAAGGCAATTTCTGCCACTTCTTCAACGGTCTGCCAGGGGCCAGTATATATTACCTCCATTCCCGCTTCCTTTAAGGCTGAAGCCACAACTTTTACCCCCCTGTCGTGACCATCAAACCCTATCTTAGCCAGTAAAACTCTTATTTTTTGCACGAGGGCTTCTCCCGCAGGTCTAAATCAATAACGGCCTACCAAATCCGTACACATCTCTCAATTCCGCAACCATCTCCCCGTTTGTTACATGAGCCTTAACGGCCTCGATCGCCGCCTCGAACACATTTTTTGCAGGATCCATAGCTGCTTCACGAATTCTCTTCAATGCATCAGCAGCCCTCTTTTGGTCTCGGTTCTTCTTTAAATTCTTCGTACGATTGATCTGCTTTTCTATCAGTGCAGGGTCCACCTTGACCTGCTCCGGTAGTTCCTCTTCATCTTCCACAACGTATTTATTAAGTCCAACCACTACCCTTTTTCCGCTATCCACTTCCTTCTGGTATTCATAAGACGTCTTATCAATCTCTCTTTGGATAAAGCCCTCTTTTGCTGCCTCAAACATTCCTCCCTTTTTTTCGATGGTATCTATATACTCCCATATCCTTTCCTCGATTTCGTCTGTCAATGATTCCACGTAGTAAGACCCACCGAGAGGGTCGATAACATTCGCCACACCTGTCTCCTCAGCAATTATGTTTTGAGTCATTACAGCTATACGCTGCGACTTTGCACTGGGAGTCCAGAGAGGTTCATCGTATGAATTTGTGTGGATGGACTGTGCCCCTCCGAGCACAGCTGACAGAGTGTGAAGAGATGCCCTGACAACGTTATTTATAGGCTGTTCCGTGACTAATTCTGCACCAGAGGTCTGTACGTGAAATTTCATGAGCCAGGATTTAGGGTTCTCTGCTCCAAACCGTTCCTTCATGATCTTTGCCCACATCCTCCTTACAGCTCGAAACTTGGCGACCTCCTCGAATAAATCACCACTTGCATCGAAAAAAAAGGAAAATCTGGGCGCAAAATCGTCTACGCTCAATCCGGCTCTTATGAATGTATCAACATAGAATATTCCAGCTGCCAAAGCAAAAGCCACAGACTGAACAGGAGTTGCTCCCGACTCTCGGTAATGCTTTCCTACGACGCTTACCGGGTGCCATTTCGGCATATGTTCCGTACAATATTTTACGTGGTCGACCATTATCTTTAAATGACCATCCACTCCAAACCTGATCGGTTGATTACAACCCACATAATGAGATAAGAAATCACTCTGGTTTGTTGTACCTTGAAGGCGAGAAACAGGGATATGCCTCTCCTCGGCTAGAGCTATAATCGAGGCCACCATCATAAATGGTCCAAAGTCGTTCATGCCCAGACTTGTTTGATCGAGAGGAATCCCATCAAAGGCGATCTCCACATCCTTTAACGAATCTATAGTTGTTCCACATCTTCCCAATAACGTCTTATCAACCATATCGGAGTCATATCCCCTCCAGTATGAATTGCACGGGATAAAATTGATGCCGCTCTGTCCCGCCTTGAGCATCTCCTTTTGCCTTGCGTTGAATGTT
>JBDRGH010000135.1:0-2403 GCA_043818015.1 Pseudomonadota bacterium | reverse complement strand
AAATTTTCAATTAATTCATTGCCCCTGTCTTCCAGGTCTAAATAATTCATTCCCAAAAGCTCATCCTTTGAGTAGCGATAGCAATCCTGAGCCCTTGCATTTACGTCCATAATCTCGAATGTTTCTCTATCAACAATGAAGATTGGGTTAGGGTTGGTATTGAATAGTAATCTATACCTTTCTTCTGACTTCATGTGTTCTTCGTGAAATGTGGAGCTTTCGATGGCAACTGCGATTCTGTTTCCGATTAACCCCAAGATTCTTTTCTCCTCAGGGGCAAAGATTTTAGAATTTTTGCTCCCCATCCGAATAACACCCAACAACTTCTCCACTTCCGCTCTAATTGGTACATAGGCTAAAGATTTCAATCCTTCACTTACGAAAAGCCCTATATCAGCTTTATCATTCTCCGATATGTCTTCAAATATGGTGGGTTCACGTCTCTGAGCCATACGATACATTATATCCTCTGTTTCCATCATGCCCTTTTTTTGAAAAAGCACCTCAGAGATGCCATAGTAGTACCTAAGACTAAAACTTCCATCCGCTTCCAAAATGAATATACAGACACTATCAACCGGCAAGCTTTTGAAGATCTCAAGGACAGCTGCTTTTAGTCTATTTTCCAAATCTAAAGACATGCTTAATGCTTCAGTTATAGAGGAGAGGGCAGAAAGCTCCCGATTATGACGCTCCCTTTCTTCTTCGGCATTCTTGTCTTCAGTTCTATCCCAAAGGGTTTCAATGGCCCCAATCGTCTTCCCCCCGGGATCTTTTAAAGGTGCTGCGGTAAAGAATAGCCACTTTCCATTTTCACCCATGTTGAGGAAGAATTCTTCTGCCTCATATGCACCTTCTATGAGAGCTGACTTCCGCCACTTATCACCGTAATACCTCTCTATCTCTTTCTCTTCCATTTCATCTACTATAACATCAGCCATGCTCGGCCTTTCAAATGGTCTAAAGGGCATCCATTGTTTGCTGGTTCCAACTATCTCATCGGCCTTATAACCGGTCAACTTTTCGCAGGCCCGGTTCCAGTGGGTTACAATGTGATCTCTGTTTATGACAAAGGTAGGTATGGTATTCCCCTGGACTATCTGTGATAGGACCCTGTCTCTCTCAACGAGCTCCTTTTCGACGGACTGCAAATGTCTGGTTCTTTCTTTCACAATCTTTCCAAGCTGCTGAGAAAATAGGTCAAACTCCGTTTCTACCTTTTCCGGATCACCTATCAGTTTCCTCAGCTTTCCTCTAATCCTTACCCGCATCTCTTCTATCTGCAGAAAATCCCAGACCGACATCGCCTCGAAATGGTCTATGAGCACAATGTCTGACGGTTTAGTTGCCCTGATTTCTTCCAGAATCTTATCATCTCCTGTTAACTCGAAGATCAAATCCAGTTCCTTAAATCCGTAAAGATCCTTGTACTCCAGGGTAGTGAAGATCCCTTTCTCTCTCGCATACAACAAACCCTCGGCTTTATTATTTATATCGGCTACTCCTATAATGTCCCAGCCCTCGTTACTGAAGGTTTTAGCCAGAAGGATTTGCAGGATGGCCTTACAGGCAATACCTCCTCCGATAAATGCAAGGTTTTTGTTCCTTAGTATTTCTTTCATTTGATACCCCGAGAATACCAAATATAAAAACGAGAATCAGGGTAAGCATTGCACATTTTACTGTGTAGCCGAGGAGGTTGGGCCCACGGGTTCCTGGATTCTTGGAAATGAGAGTACCGTGAAACTGGGAGCATTTTCGATATCGGCGTTTGGTCCAAAAAATGCGGCTCCAATAACGATGACGAGGATGTTTGATGACACCTTGCTTTTGTGTCGCTGAGTATAGGGATTTTAGGGTCGTGTGTCAAGCTTAACATTCATTAGGAATTTCCCGAGTTTCTCAGCCAGTATTTTCGAAACACCCTGATTTCATTAATAATCAGGCATTATGTACGTGAACCCCCTTATCCCTTCGCTCAGGTACTTCCGCAGTGACCCTTTCGGGGCTTGCAGGTGGGGAATACTTGCCCCTTCCAGCCTCTGAAGGGCTGGCTTTCCCCTTCCAGCTCACCCTCGACCTGTCTGCGTGCCTGCCTGTGCCAGCACGGCAGACAGGCAACGCACAGGTAGGTGGGTACCCCACTGCTCCAGCAAATTTCGCCATGAGACAAAGGAGTTCACTACAAATTCGGGAAACTCCTGAAAAAGTAGCGGACACCTCCCGGGTCAAAGGGTCCTGATCTATGGTACCGTTATCTGTTTTGATGTTGAGAAGGAATCCTTTCTGGCAAGAGGGTGCGTTTGGCCGTTTTTTCTTTGAAAACAGAAGATTCTGTGATATATATAGACCTACCAGGATGAAGAGGGGAGCATGCGAGTAATAAGGGTTCTTTCAGGGGGT
>JBDRGH010000134.1:0-3630 GCA_043818015.1 Pseudomonadota bacterium | reverse complement strand
CTTCCCTCACCCTCGATATGGCTTCGCTAATCTTCTTACTCGATTCCTCCTCTTTAATTCTTTCGACGGCCGCACTGATCATCTTTTCAGTAGAAACCTTTCTGGAAAAGGCCTTCTCTTTAACAACCTTTTTCCTAATCGATTTTACGGGAGTCTCTCTGGGTATTTTTCTTATGGGTTTGGACTTAATCTTCCCGACAGGTTTGGTCTTCCCGGCCTCCTTGGTTATCCGCCGCTCGGTTACCTCAAGAGGCGTTCCGCGGGAAGAGGAAACCAGGCTAACCATGTATACTGAAGGATAAGAAACTCGCTTAATGGGGAAGATTGGAGCTACAATTACAAGGCCAATGACTACCAGGTGGAGGAGGATTGATGGTATAGCCATCTTCTCCAACCCCATTGAAGAAGTACCATTGCTCAAAGCTTCCCTGTCCACAAAACTCATCTCTCTTCTTCTAAGGGTTCGGTAATCATACCTAATTTTTCAATTCCTGCCTCCTTGATTCCAGCCATGGTCTTCACGACAAAACCATAAGGAACTATCTCATCGGCTTTTAGGAAGATCTCTTTATTGGTTCTGTTTTCATATATCTTTTCTAGTCTCTCTCTTAGGTTCGACGGCTCCACGCGATGTTCATTGATATAGATCTCCCTTTCCTTGGTGATAGTCAAAACTAGTTTTTCCTCCTCAGCTGAGATGTTTTTTGCGGCAACATGGGGGAGGTTTACGTCGATACCCTGTTGTAACATTGGAGCAGTGACCATAAAGATTATCAAGAGGACTAACATAACGTCAACCAGGGGGGTAACGTTTATTTCGGATAAAAATCGCTTATCGTTTGCCTGAATAGCCACAGGTCTTTCACTCTCTAGTACGCACTTAGTCTACTTTTTAAAGAAATGCCTTTCGACAATATTGAGAAATTCAGATGAGAGATTTTCCATATTGGATGCTAAGACCCTGATTTTATTTACGTAATAATTGTATGCCACAACCGCAGGTATAGCAGCCGCCAAGCCCGCTGCGGTAGCTATTAATGCCTCGGATATCCCCGGTGCAACTACGGCCAGGCTGGCAGATCCTTTAATGCCTATACCTTTGAACGCATTCATTATGCCCCACACTGTTCCAAAGAGCCCGATAAAGGGTGAAGCGTTTCCTGTAGTTGCCAAAAACGTAAGGGCCTTCTCCAACTTCGTTATCTCCGAAGTAACGGCCTGCCTCAATGACCTGCTAACATTATCAATCCCACCCAGTTCCATATTTATTGGAGTAATGTTACCAGGGTTTCCTCCCTCGCCGGAACCCGACTTCACCTTGTCCAGTTTACTCAATTCGATATATCCAGCTCGAAATACCTCAGCGAGAGGACTATTCCTGAATTTCCTTGATTCTACAAACGTTTGAGAGAGCTTTTTGCTCTTCCAGAAAAAATCTAAGAACGATTGTGACTCTCGTCCTGCGCGCCGTATCAATCTGAATTTTGCGAAGATTATAGCCCAGGATACCATGGAGAAAAATAGTAAGATCACCAAGACGAACTGAACCATCGGCCCAGCACTGAGAACTATGTCACCTACTCCTCCCTTTAATGCCCTATCTATATATCCAGGGATAATATAATTGAATAGTGCTGCTATATTAATCACCCGTTTCTCCTAGACGACATTCATTTTAGTCAATCTGTATTGCAAAGTCAATAAGTCTTTTTGCCGGCGAGGTAAATCAGTGCGCAGCCACCTTCATACCATCAATATATCCTTTGACACCGTCGAATATAGAAGTGGCCACGCCACCGAGATACTTCTTGTTCCTAAGCCTCTTTTCTTCTGTTCTGCTACTAATGAAAGAGACCTCTACGAGGATACTTGGCATTTCCGCACCAATGAGTACGTAAAAAGGGGCCTGCTTGACTCCAAGATCTCTCACATCTGAATATTCAGTGTTGAGTTTCGCCACTAAAGATTCCTGAATGTATCGAGCTAGTCGACTTGATTCGTTGATCTTGGAGTTCAACATAAGGTCCCGTAAGATGGCCCGAAGATCGCTCATCTTCTTGGTAGATGTGGCGTTTTCTCTGGCTGCTACCCTCATGGCCTCTTCGTCTGCTGAAAAGTTCAAAAAGTAAGTCTCAATACCCTGGGCATCTCTATTGGGACTTGCATTGGCATGAATCGAGACAAAGAGATCTGCTTTTTGGGTGTTAGCAATAGCAGTTCTCTCCTCCAGCGGGATGAATCTATCATCTCTCCTCGTTAAGACTACTTCACAGCCGATTTCTTTCTTAATAATTGTTTCCAGATTCTTGGCAATCTCCAAAACCACGTCCTTCTCCTTGAGTCCTGAAGGCCCGATAGCCCCCGGGTCGTGTCCCCCATGTCCTGGGTCAATAACAATCTTGCCGACACCAAGGCCCAGTTGAGCGCTCAAGGATGGTGGTTTCGTGCCTTCTTGCTTCGGAGGTGTCCCCGTAGAGAGGGTTCCTTCGCCTGTTACGTCAATGACTATTCGAAAGGGGTCCTCCAACGGAAAGACCTTATAGTCTTTAATACTCTGAATGTCCAATACTACTCTCACACAGTCCTTTGTGTGCTGTCCTGCCCGGGCCATTTTAAGGAGGCCATCGTCAATGGGAATCGGTTGGTCGACATCCGGACTGATCCGGGCATTAAACAGGTCGATATACAAACGGGGCGGTTTTTTGATAGAAGGGTCTCTCCTCAAAAGACGATGACGATAGGAGATCGTCTCCCCTACCTCGATAACCACTCTGGTGTAGTCTGGATTAGACCAATGTCTGATCCCCTTCACGACCCCAAGATCACTTCTCCTTGGTTTGGACGATCGTGCAGATACGACAGTTGGTTTGAACCTCTCCAGATTATCTAATCTCAGTTTTGCCCTTCGTGCTACGCTTCCCTTTGGAAAGTTCGCAACAACCTTAGAATATTCTGTATAGGCCTTTGACTTATCGCCCTTATATTTCTCATAAATCTCAGCAATCCTGAACTGAGCATCATCCGCCACGTTACTTTCTGGATATCTTTTGACCACTCTCCCGTAGAATTGCATGGCTTTATCGAGGTCAGATTCTTTATTTGAGTAGCCGTAGAGCTGTTGATAGATCTTTCCCACCATATACATGGCATTATCGGCTCTTTTCCCCTTCGGATACCTTTTATAGACCTCCTCGAATTTCCTGGCACAAGAAATCCAGTTGTACCTATACTTTCTCTCTGCCTTTGAAACCTCAAGCGTTTTGAACGCTGTGCGAGCTTCTTGATACTTCCTTTCACTGCTATCTGCCAGCACATGAGATTCGAGGACAAAGACTAATAAGAGAATGGAGATTGTATGAGCGATAATTTTCTTTTTCATAACAATAAGTTAGCTCGGCTAGTGTTGATGTTGCTTATTTAACCGAGGGGTGGTCATAAATAATCATTGACAAAGTCCTTTGATATGTTGATAATTAGCCATATCTTTAACTGATCTTAGACAGTTGCTAAAAAATAGTTTAGTGATATTAAGGACATAACATAGCCAATAAAGTTCTTGGCACTACCTTTTGCTCTTTGACATAGCTTAAAGTTCTCGAATGGTAGGGGGTATCGCAACGCCCACAGCCT
>JBDRGH010000133.1:0-3855 GCA_043818015.1 Pseudomonadota bacterium | reverse complement strand
GTGATAGCGGAAGCAATACCCTTAAGAATATTGCCGAAGAATTAGGAGGATTGGATCTTCCCAACTTGGAGTCTATGGGATTGGGATTGATAGAGAACATAAAGGGGATAAGAAGAAACATCGTGCCCAGTGCCTTTTTTGGAAAGATGTCAGAGATGTCGAAGGGAAAAGATTCCACCATAGGCCACTGGGAGCTATCCGGCGTAATTCTGGATTCTCCTTTTCCCGTATTCCCGGATGGATTCCCGGAGGAGATCGTAGATAAATTCAAGAAGGCAACTGGACTGGGTGTTATCGGAAACTTTCCAGCTTCTGGTACGGAGATCGTTGAAGATCTGGGGGAGGAACACTTAAGAACAGGGAAACTCATAGTATATACCTCAGCAGATAGCGTATTTCAGATCGCAGCTCATGGGGACATTATCCCGCTTGACAGACTTTATGAGATCTGTCAGATAGCGAGAGAGATTCTGGATCCCTACCGGGTCTTACGGGTAATAGCTCGTCCCTTCGTCGGTAAACCCGGTGACTTTCGAAGGACGAGGGCAAGAAAAGATTACTCAATGCCTCCTCCCGGGGATACGGTTTTAGAGATCCTAAAAAAGGCAGGACTACCCGTGATAGGTATAGGTAAGACCAATGACATATTTGCAGGCAGGGGTTTGACTAGAAGCATCCCTACTGAAGATAACCTAGATGGAATAATCAAGACGATTGCCGAAGTAAAACGATCGAGTAATGGTTTGATTTTTACAAATCTGATCGACTTCGACATGATATGGGGGCATAGAAAAGACGTCGAGGGATATGCCCAAGGGTTGGAACAGTTTGACAGTCGCCTTCCAGAGATTTTGAGTTTGTTGACGGACGGTGACCTGTTGATTATTACTGCTGATCACGGGTGCGATCCCACAACCCCCGGTACGGACCATACCAGAGAGTATGTTCCGCTGCTGGTGTTTAACCCATCCTGTACTAAAGGAAGAGACTTAGGTATCAGGCGGACGTTTGCAGATGTAGGGCAGACTGTAGCTTCTGCACTCGGCGTGAATCCTCTTGAGAATGGAACAAGTTTTTTGAAAGAAGTCCTGCGTCCCGACCCCTGAGTGAACTCCTTTGCCTCTTGGCGAAATTTGCTGGAGCAGTGGGATACCCATCGAGGGTGAGCAGGCTTCGGCCGTGAGCTCAGCCGAACGGAAGGGGAAAGGCCAGCCCTTTAGAGGCTGGAAGAGGCAAGGATTTACCCACCTGCGAGCCCGCAAAGGGTCACTGCGGAAGCGCTGAGCAAAGGGATAAAGGGGTTCACTTAAAAAATGCGGGATTATCAGTGAAATCATGGTATTGTGGAGATACTTACCTCCTGAAAAACCTTAGGAGATTCTCCGAAAAACACCTTGACAAAATGTCATTGAATGTGGTATGGCTCGCATTACATATTGTATTCAAAATTGCATCAGTTCATGGAGGGTTCGTTGTTTGAGTAAGAATTTCTTTGAGTTCAAGTTAGTCGTGAAAAACGGTGAGTCGGTAGAAAAATCTGTGTACAAGTTTTTGAGACACGCTGTATTTTCCGGTTACTTTCTACCCGGCGAAAGATTGGTAGAGGCCTCGTTGGCGGAAAGACTCAAAGTAAGTCGCACCCCCCTGAGAGAGGCTATAAAAAGGCTGGAGACCGAAGGTCTTGTGAAGATAATCCCTAATAAAGGGGCAACGGTATTAAAATCATCTCCTGAAGAGATAGAGGAGATGTATTTCATTGGTGCCGTAATTGAGGGTCTTGCTGCCTATTTGGGTATGAATAACCTCTCAAAAGAAGATATAGATAAAATGGGAGAAATAGAGCTGATCCTGGAGGAGGAGGAATGCCAGAGAGACTATGAGAGGTGGCTCGGGTTAAATAATGAATTTCATAACATATTTATCTCAGCGTGTAAAAGGTCCCATATAATAAATTTGGCGAAACAGAGAGGGGGACCTTTAAGAAGATACTGGTATCTGGGTTATACAAGCCCCGGGATGTTGGAATCATCTATATCAGGGCATCGAAATATCTTGGACGCCTTTTCCAGGAGAGATGCGGAAGGGGCGAGGAGAGCCGTCGAGGAGCATCTGTTTGAGACAGGAAGACTGATGAGAAGGCATTTGGAAAAATTTATCATAACGTAGTGTAATTACTCGTAAGGGGTTTCCCAACATTTCAAAACTCCCCGCCTCTGGCGGGTCAAGTCCGCCGAAGGGAGGACCCATCTTTCGCCTCACCGAGATTTATTAACAAAAAACGTTTTAGTGATTGGTCAAAGGAAGTTTTGTTTAGGCAATAGCCTGTCTCTATACCTGATGGGGTTGAGGTTCTCATGGGTAACAGGCAAGATTGAAGATAGGAGGGAAAGTGAATGAAGGTATTAGGGATCGTATGCAGTCCCCGGAAAGGTGGGAATACAGAGATCTTAATGAAAGAGGTTCTTAAAGCATCTAAAGAAATGGGTGCGGAAACCAACCTCATAACTGTGGCCCGTAAGGTTATAAACCCCTGTGATGCATGTGGGACATGCCTGAAAAAGGGCGCATGCAAGATCGATGATGACATGACCCCAATTTACTCTGCTATATCTGAAGCAGATGGAATTGTCCTTGGGAGTCCTGTTTACTTCTGGTCGATGACGGCTCAAGCCAAGGCTATCGTGGATAGAACGTATGCCGTACACCACGGTCACCAACTAAGAGGAAAGGTAGGTGGTGCTGTGGTGGTGGCCAGACGGGCAGGATGCACCAATACTGTGCAGTCATTTTTCAATGTTTTTAACCATCATAGGATGATAATAGCAGGGGCAGTCATTGCCTTTGGGAATGAGAAGGGGGAGGTTCGAAAGGATGAGGAAGGCATGAAGGAGACGAAAGGATTGGGGAGAGCCATGGTAAGAAGGATAGAAAGAACGGTTTAGGATGTTGCCAATTTATCTAACCTGTCTAAGCTTACTCCCTGAAAAATTTACACTCTTCCCACTTCTGGTGGTCCAACCATAGGAATTCCCTGCATTTTGGATGCTTTGGCGATTCCTCAGAAGATCTATGAATTTGCTATCAGGGACACTTTTTCAAGATTTTAAAAGAAACATACCTTTTCAGGGTTTCCTTATTATCTAAGTCGAGGTAACATATACCGTCAAATGTTGAACGGGAAACAAGTCATAGCCTACTTCGATAGGCTCTTCCATCCGAGAGCTATTGCTATAATTGGAGCTTCTGACGATCCGGTGAGAGGGTCATCTGGATTCTTGCAGGCACTGAAAGAGTTGGGATTCCCAAAATTGTATCCGGTAAATCCCTTCGTTGAGCAGGCCATGGGGTTGAAATGCTACCCTGCTATCCAGGATGTGCCAGAGGAGGTGGACTTGGCCATAATAGGAGTTCCGAGGCAATTGGTACCAAGCGCGCTGGAAGACTGTATCAAGAAGGGGGTAAAATTTGCACATATATTCACTGCTGGGTTCAGTGAGACAGACAGAGATGAAGGAATAAAACTGGAATATCAACTGGTGAATATGGCCAAGGGAAGGATAAGATTAATAGGCCCTAACTGCATGGGTATTCACTGTCCAAGCTCCAGGATAGGCTGGGCTGGACATCACAAGACGGTTTCTGGTGACGTTGCCCTGATATCTCAGAGCGGAGGTCATGCATCCCACTTCATAGAATTGGCTTGCGAAAAAGCAATGGGGATAAGCAAAGTCATCAGCGTAGGAAACTCGTCTGACCTAAAGATATCCGATCTTTTGGAGTACGTGTTGGTTGATCCGGAAACCAACATAATAGGCCTGTACATGAAGGGTTTGCGGAAGACGAAGGTAGGATTTT
>JBDRGH010000132.1:0-2870 GCA_043818015.1 Pseudomonadota bacterium | reverse complement strand
GAATATAACCGTTTAAGTATCTGCGGTGTGTACTCATCTAAAATCATAATGTGCGCACAAACCTGGCACTGCCCCAATTCAAAAGAAATGGACTCCCTTTCCAGAGCCCTTTCTGAAATATCGCGCCAGAAAAGACCTTGGACAGCCCACAAGTTACGAAATATTTTGCCATTGCATATCGGACAGCTCGGCGTTAAATCTGTCTTTGACACTGATGTATTACCTCTCTAATTTCTTCACACTGGAAGATGAAAAATGTTCTTTGGAGTAAACCCGCCCCAGAAAGCGGAAAAGGGAACTTTTCATTTCTCAGAATGAACCAATTCACGTCTCAACATCTCAACTTCTTTCTTTAACAGATCTTCTCCGTATCTCCCATAAGGGACAATGCCTTCAATCACATAATTCACGGGGAACGATCTTCTGAGATTCGGCAAAATTTCGGTAGCGCCGTGATCAGCGCATAACAGGCTATGCGATGTAGTGAAATCTTCACTCATAAAATCATTTTCGTAGTAATTGCCAGTTTCAGAAAGGTGTACCTCCTTTACCCTATCGCCAAAGACATCAAAATATGAATCCAGATCTGGTTCTCCTTTTCTCGCCATCTCCTGAACGTGAGCCGTGTCGAGCACGAGATCTAAGAATTCATATTCCTCGAGTATTTCTCTTATCTCAGAAAAATGATTACCAAAAGTTACATTCTCATCGAGGACTTCGATACCCATGTATTTGCCATTTACTATGAATCTCTCCAAAGCAGAGAAATCGTCTACGAGATCTGGGTGAACACACAATCCCTCTATGTTATTACACTGCTCAAACAGTCTTTTGATAATGGTAAGGGATTTATCTGTGAAATAATTTCTCCCAAATCTGTTTAACTGATTCGAATGCAAATGAATCAGAACCCTATCAAATCTCACTAATCCGTCGATAAGTTGTTTTTCCAGTCTTTCATGCCCTTTAAGGAAAAATTCACGATCTAGCGTAATCTGTATGGCCAATCTGTTTTCTTTTGCCAAACTGACACACCTATCAAGCCTCTTCAAGAAATTAGATCCATCTCTGTCGAGAAGAACACCCGCATCCCTTAGATATAAATTGCTTCTTTCCATACCCATAAAGAAGAACCGTCACCTTGTTATTATCTGCACGGAACTTATAGCTTCTTTTGCCCTTTCCTCTGCTTCCTTTTTGTCCTTGCCAACCGCAATGACGCACCCTGACCTCTTGGTATGATTGGTAACCTCTTCTATAACATCCCCAACTTTGCAGTATATTCGTTTCAGTACTACCCAACCATACTTGTCCAGTTTCTCGAACCCCTTTATCTCCTCGACAATGCCGGGCTTCGGGAAAAAGAATCTTAATGCCGCTGACTGCTTGTATCTCGGAATAAGATCCGTCACATCTACTGGCAAACCTAGTGACATCTTAATAACCTGCGCAACGAGGTTTACTCCATGAGTTAATGGAATCGAGTGAGAAACAGCATAGCCACCCCCCATTCTAGGAGTGAACTCAATGACCACAGGACCATCACCTGTCAGAACCAGGTCTCCTTTGAGGGGACCATTCTTAACCCGCAATGAGTCAACCACCCTTTGCACGACTTCGTCCAGCGCTCTTGTCTCTTGTTCAGTTATGCCTGCAGGAAGCCATCCACCATTTTCAATTATATGAGGGGAAAACCTTTCGAGAAACTCATAATTCCTTCCCGAATACATGGCCGTGTAGCATTTTCCCTCGAGTACAAAGCTTTCGGAACTTATCTGATAGCCCTCTATGAACTTTTGGGCAACAATTGACCTAGTTTCAGAATGGGAGATAGTTTCGTTAAATGCCCACTCCACATCAAAGCCTTTGGTCAATCTAAGTACACCCCTTGCGCCTCTGTTGTCAGGAGGCTTTATTATCAATGGATACCCCCATTCATCGATAATACGTCTCAACTGCTCTTTCGACCTGACCTCACGATAGTCGGGAACGGGAATACGATCCTCCCGAAATCTTTCAAGCTGCAGGAGCTTATTTGACGAAAGCCTTGCCGTTTCAATTGAAATACCCGGTACTTGCAATTCTTTCGCGATCACCGCTACTGTCATTGGAACATCATTGGCAAGAGTCATGACTCCGTCGATCGGATTCTTTCGGTGAAACTTTGAGGCTTCCTCCAATGTTTCCCGGGCATCATAGGTACTGGCAATGATCCTCTCATCGGTCAATTTAAACCCAGGGGCTTCGGGATTCATGTCTGACCCGACCACTATCAACCCCATCTTCAATCCTAATTCATACGCCGGGACCTGCTCGACTCCTGCTCCAATGATGAGCAACCTTTTCCTTCTCATGTTATTCTACGAAATTACCCCGCTTGACGGATAAAGTTTGAACACAATAAAACGCCTTATTACAACTCTTCACCGCATTATAGATCAAAGCCGAGAAACTTCTCGTCATCACATCCTAAAGAAAAAGCAAGATGTCTTAACCTAGTTATCTGGCGGCTATTGATCATAGCCTCACCACGTCCCACTACCCCCTTATTAAAATTTATTCCACCACGTGCCCCCAAATCAGAAATAATGCTCGGTAGATCATCGACGTCTACCTGCTCGTCTAGACCATCTGCTACCCGTTCAATTAACGCAATCTGATCTCTGACCGTCTCTTCGAACGTAATAAATATGGGTCTGACGTTGCTGTCATCTTTATAAGAATTCCATCCTGCAAAAAAATTTATAAAGTATGGTGCGTAAAGATCAATAGTTACATCAATTTGATATTCCAATGACCCATTTAAGAATCTACTAATTGCCATGGGGGAGATAATGTTCCCGTCCCATTTATCGTTTACCAGCATATCC
>JBDRGH010000131.1:0-2038 GCA_043818015.1 Pseudomonadota bacterium | reverse complement strand
TCCTTCACGATACTACTTCCGGTGGGGAAGGGCTTTTTTAGAGGAGGGTTATGAAGGCTTATGGAAAGACGCGTTAGCGCTATCGTTATCGTATAACCCATTCAATATTGCCGCACTGTATTACTATATCATTGGTCTTTCTCCTTCTTTTATATGTCCTCTCTTGTTCAAGCTGTACCTGCCTTATAGATCTGTGGAAAATCTGTGTATCAAGATACTAATCCAGTTACTTGGCTGGGCTGATGCTACACCATATCTGAGGAACATAAAGCGAAGCGTTTCAAAGAGGTTACATTATTCTTAGAATTATCAATTTATTGAGGGATTTTGGGATGAGTCAAAGGAAAAAGGTAGTAGTTACCGGTGGGGCTGGCTTTATCAGCTCGTATCTGGCTGAGAGACTGGTCGAGCGAGGCTACCAAGTTATCGTTCTTGATAACCTCTCCACCGGGAAAATGGAGAATATAGAAGAGCTGTTAAAGGATGACATTGAGTTCATCCGTGGCAGTGTCACCGACCTTCCATTGCTCAAGAGGCTTTTCAGAGGTGTTTCCTATGTCTTTCATCTGGCAGCTATACCCAGCGTACCTCGCAGCCTGGAGCACCACGCAGATTACACGTTATGAAGCCACATCTAAATGCTAATCTGCCGGAGGCATTGTGAAAGAGATAGTAATATTCGCTGACGCATACCCGCGAATTAAGAATGCTCTATATATTGCAACACATAATTACCCTAAACGACCGATAACTATTGTAATCCTGGGGAACCCTGACCTTTTTAAGGTCTTCAATGCAATCAATGAGAAGCTGTTTCATAATGCTCTTAAGCTGATATACTTTGAACTTTTTCACCCGGACCCAAGAAGGGCAAAAGCTAGTGGTTTAAATAAGATATTCTATGTCTTATCAGACATAGTAAGAGAAAGGCGATTCCTGAAAGAGACCTTTGATAAATATCTCGCTGAAGTAGAAGGGTGTGAAGTGTTTTTTTTTGACAGGGGTTTCGTGCAGTTTTCTCTGATGAAGAGGCTAAGTAAAAGAAACAGGTTAGTGTATATCTCTTCATATCCGACTCAGGTAACACCAAGTCAATATACTCCCACGAATATCGTTGACTTGGCTAGGTTGATTATATTTAAACTAACCTACGGTCGTGGTATAGCCCTAGGCAAACTTCCTCATATAAAAGGATTCCCTCACATGTCTGATAAGTTTCTGGAGAAAGAAGTTGATAGGGTTATCGATGGGGAAGAGCGAGATGAAATAATGAAGGACTTTGATATAAGCCAGTTTAAGATATTCGATGTGGGCAAGTATAGTGTTCTCTATTTCCCTCAGAGTCTACTTGAAAGTGATGATATAGCCAATAAGGATACTTACCGGAGAGAAATGGCTGATATTTTCAGTGTTATTAGTAAATACTTTCCGGAAAACGAGGTAGCCTGTAAGTATCATCCTGGTTATCATGAAAGTGAAAAGACGGTGGTAAAAACCGGTGACGTTTTGCCGGATTTCATTCCGGCAGAGCTTGTATACAATGATAACGTAAAGATGTACCTGGGGGTCTTCTCCAGTGCCATCGCTAATGTGGAAAAGGGGCTGGCTGTTTCCTTAATGTATTTAATTTCTTTCAAGGATGATGCAATCAGGGAGCAGTTAAAAGGGATACTGGTACGAATGAGTCATTCGGAGATTTTATTTCCCAAGTCCCTGGATGAATTTGAGGAGATATTAATCGGCCTGCGCTCAAATGAGAGAAAATGACCGGAAGACGGAAATCAAGCAAGACAGATGTTTCAGACCTCCGGGTCCTTGCCTGCGGGTTTTTCCTGGAAGGATACCCGAGATGGGATACCTTATGGCAAGCTTTGTCCCGGTCAGGTCTAAAGAAGCTTATAGACTTAAGATATAAGCGAGTTTTAAACGAAAAACAGCTGGACATTCTGCGCGCCGAGCAGGGCAGGAGTGCAATTCATAGAACTGCCGGGAAAATCCGTTCACTTTACTACCTATCTAAGTGTGCTATATCCATATC
>JBDRGH010000130.1:0-5874 GCA_043818015.1 Pseudomonadota bacterium | reverse complement strand
GATGGATTAAGAGGGTTCAAGGGGTCAAGGCCCGCCCTGGCGCAAGCGCCAGCGTCTGGGCCAGGGAGTCAGGGATTCAAGGGGGGAATCCTTTTCACCAACTAAATGGGAGCAGAACCATATTTGATCATTGCGATTCTTGCCAGGAAGATGGATCTGGAGGCGATTGAGAGCCTAACGGGAGACACGAAGATTGCTTAGATCAATCTATTTTTGGATGGTACTCATTTTTTCAACGGTAATGGCCTTTGCTGTGGCTGTTTTGGTTCTCCCTTTCAACAGGGGAGGAAAGGCAATCCATTTGATTGGACGTATCTGGGGTAGATTGAATCTCGCCACCTCCGGTGTGAAACTTGAGACAAGGGGACTGGAAAATATTATTAAGGAGAGGCCTCAGGTACTTATGTCGAACCACCAGAGCATCTATGACATATTTGCGTTAAGTACCCTGCCCCTTCCTGTTAGGTGGATCGCCAAGAAAGAATTGTTTAGAATTCCGGCATTAGGTTGGTTGATGCTCATGGCGGGCTGTGTAAGCATCGATAGATCGAGTCTTCGCAAGGCCTTAATCGGGATGGACTCTGCTCAAGCTAAGATAAACAATGGGGCTTCAATACTTATCTTTCCTGAAGGAACGAGGAGCTATGATGGAGTCCTTCAACCTTTTAAGAAAGGTGGGTTTGTCCTCGCCCTTAAGACGAAAGCCCCTATAGTGCCAATTACAATCATAGGTAGCGCGAAGATCATGCAGAGGGGGACGAAGAAGGTTCATCCGGGAAATATTGAGATGATAATTGACGAGCCTATAGAGCCTCTTAATTCAGAAGTAAAGGATAAAGAGGGCCTTATTCGGAGAGTTCGGGAAGTAATCAGTAAGAATCTGTCGAACGCGCAGCTTTATAGTTCAACAACCTCTGATGCTTGACGGTGTACCTAAAGGAAGCTTTAATGACACTGCTCCAGGCGATTTTCCTTGGTATCCTTCAGGGTTTAACGGAATTCTTGCCCATTAGTAGCTCAGGTCATTTGGTCATTACACAGCATTACTTTGAGGGCTTTCACCAACCAGGGGTCCTATTCGATGTCTTGTTGCACGCGGGGACCTTGTCAGCTGTCTTGATATACTATCGAAAAGACATTGTTGATATCTTAAGATCGTTCACCACTAAGCTGGATGTGAGAGGGTGCCGTCAAGATGATGATTGTGATAACTATCATGTGCAGCGGAGATTGGCATTATTGATTATTGTTGGGACTATACCTACTGCACTGATAGGATATTTATTCAGGGACTACGTAAGAGTGCTATTCACGTCGGTAACGTTTACCGCTACCATGTTAATTGTGACAGGCATTCTTCTGGCTGTTGCCGACCGTATCAAAGAACCAAAGCGGAAAGTAAAATCTTTAACGTTCAGGGATTCTGTCATTATTGGCTTCGTTCAGGGACTCTCCATTACACCTGGTATTTCTAGGTCAGGTTCTACAATAGCTACCGGCCTCTTGAGAAAGATTGATGGTGAAGGAGCGGCAAAGTTTTCTTTCTTGCTGTCGATTCCAGCTATACTCGGGGCGGTAGTACTGGAGATTCCGGATGTCTCTCGCATCAAGGCCTGTGAAATATCAGCTTATCTACTGGGTCCCCTGAGCGCTATGCTAACGGGGATATTGGCCATAAAATTCTTGATTAGAGTGTTGAGGCAAGAGAGGTTGAGGTACTTCGCTTATTATTGTTGGCTCGTCGGACTAGTGGTTATAGTTCTTAACGTGTAGTCTCAGCACAAAGCAGGTAAGATGGCATCGTTTATTTCCAAGAACAGGATAATAAGGGAGGTTCTTGGGTTATTCACCTTCGCCGTTACGGTTTTCATTACTTCCAGTCTAATCTCTTACGACCCAACAGATCCATCCTTTAATAACTATGTCCCCACTATAACCAAGGTTAATAACCTGTGGGGAGTTGCTGGGTCTTATCTCTCCGACGCCATCTTACAGGTTTTTGGTTTAGCTTCCTATCTCTTTTCGATTGTTCTATTCGTTATATCCATCCGGTTATTTGTTGCCAGAGATTTTAAATTCAATTATTACAAATTGGTCAGCTATTTCCTGTTGATTTTATCTACGACTGGGATATTGAGTCTGAGATTTACAGATATAAGGCTTTTTGATCAGCCAGTCATTGCAGGGGGAATCTTGGGTGGAGTCTTGGTGAGTGAGTTAGAGAGATATGTTAATCAAATGGGGGCCTATACGATACTCATCTTGGTTTTTATATCCTCTCTCATGGTTAGTACAAACCTATCTTTTGCGTGGCTTGCCAAGAAGACCAGAGAATTGCTGCTTGCTATAGTTGAGAGCTTTAGGGCTTATTCCGTCATACACTGGGGAAGGCTCAAACGTTCGAGAAAGAAGTCTTCTGTTGCGGAAAAGAAGAAGAGGTTTGATGCGTTCGAACCACCCGCCATCATGGATTCTTCGCGCAAAGATCCATGGATAGAAGAAAAACAAGCCTTGAGACAGGAAGCATTTGATCTCCCTCGGCCAACCGGCATCTATCAATTACCCCTCTTATCGCTTTTAAGAGATCAAGAGCAGAAGGCACCGAAGGTAGACAGGGAGAGTTTAATAATGAATTCGAAGATTCTTGAGAAGAAACTCTCCGATTTCGGGATTGAAGGGAGGGTTACAGAGGTTAGACCGGGTCCGGTCATAACTATGTATGAATACGAGCCTGCACCGGGTGTGAAGATCAATCGAATTGTAACCCTCGCCGACGACTTAGCACTGGCACTGAGGGCGCTCAGTGTTCGAATAGTAGCGCCTATCCCTGGTAAGTCTGTTGTTGGTATCGAGATACCAAACGCTGTTCGAGAGACAGTTTTCTTCAAGGACATAGTGAGTCAAGACCCTTACCAGGAATCTGCTTCAAAACTTACTATAGTTCTGGGGAAAGATATCTTGGGCAACTCAGTAGTCACGGACCTTGCGAAGATGCCACATTTGTTGGTTGCTGGGGCAACTGGGACGGGGAAGAGTATTTCTCTCAACTCTATGATCTGTAGCATCCTGTTCAAGTCCACCACAGAAGAAGTGAAGATGATAATGATAGATCCAAAGAGACTGGAACTCTCAGTCTACGATGGGATTCCCCATCTCCTGAGCCCTGTGGTAACTGAGCCAAAGCAGGCTGCGACCGTGTTGAAATGGTTGACTGAGGAGATGGAATACAGGTATCGGCTGCTGGCAGAAAAAGGCGTGAGAAATATAGACCGTTATAACCAGAAGCTGAAGAGCGAAGCAGTGGACCCCAGCCGAGTCATCGTAGACTTAAAAAAGGAGTCTTCAGACAATGAAGGAGCTGAATCGCAGGATCGACATGGAAAGTTGCCGTATATTGCGGTAATTATAGATGAATTGGCGGATCTAATGATGATTTCCGCGAGGGAAGTGGAAGAATCGATAGCCCGGTTAGCTCAAATGGCGAGAGCTGCGGGGATTCATTTAATCGTCGCTACTCAACGCCCCTCTGTAGACGTATTAACGGGTATAATTAAGGTGAATTTCCCTGCTAGGATTTCTTTCCAGGTATCGTCGAGGATAGATTCCCGTACTATCCTGGATACGAGCGGGGCAGAACACCTGTTAGGATCAGGGGACATGCTATTCTTGCTGCCAGGTACCTCGAAGCTCCAACGAATTCATGGGGCCTACCTTTCGGAAGGAGAGATTAAGAGGGTTGTTGCTTTTATTAAAGAGCAGGGCTCTCCAGCCTATGACCAATCTATACTCGAGCCTAGAGGAGATGTCTATTCGAAAGCTGATAATGATTATGACGAAAAGTATGACGAGGCCGTGGAATTGGTTGCCGGCGCGAGACAGGCTTCGATATCAATGATTCAAAGGCATCTAAGAATAGGATATAACAGAGCGGCCAGAATAATTGAGAAGATGGAGGAGGAAGGGGTAATTGGCCCGTCTGATGGCGTCAGGCCGAGGGAGGTTTTGATAAAGAAGCTTTGACAGCCTCTTTGGTAAGAATAGCCAACGGGTTTACGCCGAACGATTCTCTTTTCCCCTGAACTTCCGACTTTTTACCCATCCACGACTCGCCGCGTCCATTTGAGGAGTTTCCTGCCTCGGACTGGCCAAGATGGCTACCCAAAATTCCTGCCAGTACTTGATTCAAAGGGAATCTCTCTCTTCACCAATGACTGACAAGGGGAGACAATGAGAACGTACACCTTTAGCCTACTTTTCGGAATGATACTAATTATCTTGGTTTCTTTCTCCAAACCGGTCGCAGGTATTCCTCTGGGAGAGATTGTTGCCAAGGTTCAAGAGGTTTATCAAAGAATAGAAGACTTCAAAGCCGAGTTTATTCAAGAATCTACCCTGAAGTCCCTCAATAAAACTCAGGTGGCAAGAGGAGAGGTTTACTTTAAGAATCCAGGGAGGATTCGTTGGAATTATAATGATCCTACTAAACAGGAGATTGTTACAAACGGGAAGACCCTCTGGATCTACCTGCCTCAAGACAAACAGGTGACAGTAAGTGATCTCTCAGGGGTGTATCAGTCGAATATATCAACGCTCTTTTTGTCTGGAATGGGAGATCTGAAGAGAGATTTTGATATCCAACTCGCCTCGTCTACTCTTCAGGCTGAAGCGAGAGGTTACCTGTTGAAACTTGTGCCGAAAGAACTTCAGCCGAACGTCAACGAGCTGTTTCTTGTGGTCAACAAAGATACCTTTCAGGTAGTTGAGACGTATTTCTATGATTTCTACGGGAACCTCATTCGAATCAAATTCAAGAATCTAGTAACAAACCGGGGCGTACCGGATTCATTGTTCGTCTTTACCGTTCCTAAAGATGTGGAGGTAATAGAAGCACCCCACATATCAGGAGATTGAGAACAAACTTTGTATACGTGATTCTTCTCCGAATGCACACCCAAAGCGTGATACACTCCCACTTCCAAATTATGGGTAATTTATCTGTAGAGTATCGTTACGCATTTGTTCATGGTTGTTGGTTTGATCAGGATGGTACTTGGTCTCAGGGGGTTTTACGAGTGAGGAATGGCCGACGGCAAACGGCGCTGAGTATAAAACAATCAAATTCGCCAGATGTGGTACCGAGGGGAAAACAGAGTTTTTTATGGGATTAAAAGAGCGTGTTCGTCTGATTAGTCTAGGTTGTCCCAAAAATCTCGTTGATACCGAGGTAATGCTGGGGTTATTAATTGCTGATGGGTACCGGATACCAGACACTGAGGAGGAGGCCGAAATAATCATAGTGAACACGTGCAGTTTCATTAAAGAGGCAAAACAAGAGTCTATAGAGACAATACTCGAGTTGGCAGAACTCAAGAGGAGGGGTAACTGCCATCTATTGGTAGTAGCAGGATGCCTGCCTCAGCGCTATCAAGATACCCTTATGCAAGAACTCCCTGAGGTAGATCTCTTTATCGGTACCGGGGAGTTTCAGAAGGTTGTTGAGATATTGGATAGGTTTAAGGAATCGACCAATCCACGAAAAGGTTATATTGGCGAACCCGGATTTATGTATAGCGATAACACTCCCAGGGTAAATACGTCTGGGAGATACAGTGCCTACGTCAAGATAGCGGAAGGGTGTTCCAATTCCTGTTCTTACTGTGTCATCGGCAAAATACGAGGCAAGTTTCGCAGTAGACCACGAAGTTCTATTGTCAACGAAGTAAGGAAACTGGTGGAGATGGGGGTAAAAGAGATTAATCTAATCGGACAGGATACCACCCTCTACGGTAGAGATCTCAATCCTCCTACAGATCTCGAGGAATTATTGAGAGACTTGGCAAGGGTTGATAAGGTCGAGTGGATCCGCACCTTATA
>JBDRGH010000129.1:0-3190 GCA_043818015.1 Pseudomonadota bacterium | reverse complement strand
GCAGTATGATATTCAATACATCAGGGGCAGGGTTGGGGAGATAACTCAGGATAAAGACGGAAATCCTGTCGTCTGGTATGAGGATACGAGAGAAAACAAGGTAAAAAATCTGACAGTCGATATGGCTGTTTTGGCAACGGCTTCCGTGCCGAGTGACGGAATCGGAAAGTTGGCCAAGGTTCTGGGTGTCGATCTCGACGAAGATGGTTTTATCAGATCAGATCCGATTCACCCTTTACTGACTTCAGTTCCGGGAATATTTGTTTGTGGTGCCTGCCAAGGCCCTATGGATATCCCGGAATCGGTGGCCCAGGCCTCCGGGGTGGCATCGGCGGCAGCAGAGATTGTATTAAGTTGAAGTCGGGAATCTTCCGCTACGCCAAGATTTATTAGTCAAAAAACCTGCGCTTCGGAGCGGAAAAGGGAATTTTTCAGGACGAACTTATTAGCAAAAAACCTTTTAGTGACCGCTCAAAGGAATTTTTGTTTGGACAACAGCCTGCTGACTCCTGAATTGTGATTTGAGAAGTCTGTTGCGAAGCAACTAACGTGAAGGAGCACTCGATTTGGAAGATGTGAGGATCGGCGTCTTCGTATGTGACTGCGGTTCGAATATCGCGGGATTCTTAAGTGTATCAGAAGTAGTGGAGTATGCAAAGACCTTACCCCATGTGGTCTTTGCCAAGGAAAACCTCTACTCATGCTCTGAAACCGGTATAACGGAAATCAAGGAGAGTGTAAAGGAACATAACTTAACGCGAGTTGTAGTGGCTTCTTGCACCCCGAGGACTCATGAACCAACCTTCCGGTTGGCCTGTGAAGAAGCGGGGCTTAACCCGTTTTATTTCGAGATGGTCAATGTAAGGGAGCAGTGCAGCTGGGTCCATATGCAGGACAAAGAGGAGGCAACAAGAAAGGCAAGAGATCTGGTGAGAGCCGGGGTCGCCAAGGCAGCACTTCTGGAAGCCCAGGACTTCATTGTTGCGGAGGTTAATAGAAGAGCACTGGTTATCGGTGGAGGGATTGCCGGACTTTCGGCCGCTATCGCATTGGGCCGAAGAGGATTTGAGGTGGTCCTTCTAGAGAAGGAAAGAGGGCTCGGCGGGAGACTGAGGGATCTGTATCTACTCTACCCATCCAATATCAGGGCTTCGGAGGTAATAGGGGCGAAGATTAAAGAGGCGGAGTCGAATCCCCTCATTGAAATCCATACGTCGAGCGTTATCAAGAGTGTGAAGGGATATATGGGGAACTATGAAGTGGATGTGGAAACCGACAGTCAAGATATCCATGTCAACTGTGGCATCATCATTGTAGCAACGGGTGCCTCTGTATTAGAACCCTGGGGACTCTACAATTATAACGGTCGGGATGTCATAACCCAGCTGGAACTGGAGAAGAGGTTACAAAGAGGGGATGTCAAGGCTGATAGTATCGTGATGATCCAGTGCGCGGGGGCGAGGACCGAAGAGCGGAGTTATTGTTCCAAGATATGCTGTATGACAGCACTCAAAAACGCAAGTTTACTGAAAGAAAGTATGCCGGACACAAAGATTTCTGTCCTCTACCAGGATATGCAGTGTTACGGAGTGGAAGGGGAAGCCCTTTTTCGGAAGGCAAAGGAGTTGGGTGTAAGGTTTATCAACTATGATCCGGATAACCCGCCGGCCGTTGGAGAGGGGACTGTAACAGTATACCACCGGTTGATGGGAAGGGAGATGAAGATAGGGTACGATCTGCTGGTGCTATCAACGCCCATGGTCGCCGCAGAGGATGCCAAAACTCTCTCCAAGTTGCTAAGGGTTCCAACGGATGAGAATGGTTTCTTCCTTGAGGCTCATGTGAAATTGAGACCTCTCGATTTTGCAACGGATGGCATATACCTGTGTGGGAGCGCCCATTGGCCTGCTGATATCAGAGAGAGCATTTCCCAGGCCCTCGGCGCTGTATCCAGGGCTTCGATCCATTTGGCGAGGGGTTTTGTCAAGGTGGATCCTATCGTTTCAACCCTGGCGGATGAAGATATGTGTAAGGGCTGTGGTCTTTGCGCCGCTTTGTGTCCCTACGGGGCGATAGAGATCGTTTCGACTCCGGAGGGGAAGAAGGCCAAGATGATATCTGTGGCCTGCAAAGGCTGCGGCGTCTGTGGAGCTACGTGCTATCATAGAGCAATCAAGATGAACCATTTTAGCAATGAACAGGTGAGTGCCCAGATAGCTGCCCTCGTGGGTTCATGACTTGGTGGGGTTACGTTGGGCAAAGGGTGAAGGCCTTCTGCCTTTCGCCTTTTATCTTTGAATAGTAGGTGCCTGAGAGGAGCGCTTTGAGGGATACCTTTTCAAAAGCGACGTAGGTTTTCAAAGGTCACAAGAGGGAGACACAATGCCCGAGGATAACCAGATAAAGATATTGGCATTTGCGTGTACCTGGTGAGGCTATGGGGCTGCTGACTTCGCCGGTGTGGCGAGGATGCAATATTCGCCCGACATACGTACCATCCGGGTCATGTGTACGGGAAGGATTGACCCCTCGATGATCTTTGAGGCCTTTCTTTACGGGGTTGATGGTGTCCTCATCCTCGGGTGCCACGAAGGCGAGTGCCATTACGTAACTGGAAATATTGAAGCCAAGAACAAGATGGATCTAACGGGCCGCTTATTAGAATTGATCGGTGTCGACTCCAATCGACTATATTTCGGACATCTATCCTCTGCGGAAGGGACTCGTTTCGTTGAGCTGGTTGAAGAGTTTACTAAGAGAGTGAAGGAAATGGGCCCTTTGGGAACAGAGTTAAAGGGGGATGGAGCGGAGTTAAAGTTCGGGCTTGAAGCGGCGAAGGCGGCCGTTGAGGGTGAAAAGCTACGATGGATCATTGGGAAGAAGACAGAATTTATTGATAAAGGAAATAGATACGGGGAGACATTTACCCGGCATGAGATTGATAGACTTTTGGATGGTTTACTCGTGGAAGAGATTTTGGTAAAGGAGATACAGTTGTTGTTACAGGAGGGTCCCTTATCGGTTAAACAGATTTCCGAGAAATTAAGTCTGCCTCCGTCCAAGGTACTGAGGCACATAACCGCTTTGAGGAGGAAGGGTATTGTGGGTCTGGAAAGTATAGAGGGGACGTCTCCATTATATGGACTTGAGGGATAGGGATTTTTAGATGAATCACTCGTGCCCCTTTGGG
>JBDRGH010000128.1:0-4069 GCA_043818015.1 Pseudomonadota bacterium | reverse complement strand
AGGATAAGGTTGCTATAATTGGTATGGGGTGTTGTAAATTTGGCGAAAACTGGAACAAAGGTCCTGAGGACATGATAATAGAGGCGGCTTATGAGGCGTATGAGGATGCGGGTATAGATCCTAAGGATATTCAGGCTGCATGGCTTGGCACGGTTGGTGCCCACTGGATAGGGATGGGCGGACTCGCCCTCGCCGAACCACTGAAGCTGCAGGGAATCCCCGTTACCAGGGTGGAAAACTGGTGCGCCACCGGCCATGAAGCCTTAAGGAATGCCTCCTTTGCGGTGGCATGTGGCATGTATGATTTCGCGCTTGCCCTCGGTTTCGAGAAACTGAAGGATACGGGTTTTCCAGGATTGGGAGTAGGACGAGGGATGCACCCTGTGCTTGAGATGCGAAGAACCGCTCCCAGCAGTTTTGCCTTTATTGCCACCCGATATTTTCATACCTATGGTTTGAGCCCAGCGGAGGGTAAAGAGACTCTTGCTAAGATTGCGGTCAAGAACCATAGAAACGGGAGCATGCATCCTAAGGCCCATTTTCAGAGGGAGATAACGCTAGAGCAGGCCTTAAAAGCTCCCATTATTGCGTGGCCTCTTGGGTTGTTTGACTGCTGTGGTAATAGTGATGGAGCTGCCGCGGCAATTATAACCAGGGCTGATCTGGCCAAAAAGTTTAGAGACGATCCTATCTACATAAAGGGGATAGGGCTTTCACAGAATAGTATGATGCCCCATTTTCAGCCGGGATTTGATTGGACAGGTTTTGATGTAACCAAGATCGCTGCTCAGCAAGCGTATGAACAAGCAGGAATAAAAACTCCCCGCAAAGAGATAGACCTAGCTTCCGTCCATGACTGTTTCACCATTACGGAGCTTGTCATCTACGAAGATCTGGGTTTCAGCCCTAAAGGGAAGGCGAAGGAGGATATCGATGCCGGTACGTTTACCCTCGAGGGTGAACTTCCGGTCAACACTGACGGCGGACTGAAGTGCTTTGGCCATCCTGTTGGAGCCAGCGGATTGAGGATGAGCTATGAGATATATAAGCAGTTACAGGGGAAGGGGGATAAGCGCCAGGTAAAAAATGCGGAAAGGGGATTGGCTCATACCCTTGGGGGACATCCCTCGGTGTCCTGTGTGATGCTGTATGGTAATAGTCTCGGTTAGACAAAATTTTGCTTGAGGAGGGGAGGAAATGGATTTTGAATTTAGTGAGGAACAACGGATATTCAGGGAGGCAATAAAGAGCTTCGCTGAACATGAGATAGGGCCGTTGATAGAGGAGGCAGAAGAGACTGAAGTCTATCCTGTGGGAATCATTCCGAAGGCTGGAAAACTAGGCTTCCTATGCGTCAGGTATCCCGAAAAGTATGGAGCAGCAGGAACCGACAAGCTCACTGAAAATATCTACATAGAAGAGATTATGCGGGTGTGTTCCGGGATAGGTTCTGGGCTTCTCGTTCAGTCGAGCCTTGGCACTTCTATGATACTTGAGCATGGAACGGAAGAGCAGAAACAGGAGTATCTTGTCCCAGCCATCAAGGGAGAGAAAATATCCGCCTTTGGTCTCACTGAACCCAACGCTGGTTCGGATGCAGCATCAATCCAGACAACAGCGACGAAAGACGGAGATTGTTACGTAATCAATGGCCGAAAAACATTTATTACCAACGGAAGTATAGCTGATTATATCTGTGTGGCCGCATACACGGACAAAAGCAAAGGGTCAAGGGGCGGGGTAAGTATATTTATTGTTGATAAAGGTACCCCCGGTTTCTCCGTTACGAGAAAATTGAAGAAAGTAGGGAACCGATCTGCCGACACCGCAGAATTGCTCTTCGAAGACTGCAGGGTTTCAAAAGATAAGTTGGTGGGGGAGGAAGGAAAAGGATTCCCGTATCTGATCGCTACCCTCAAGAGCGGAAGGATTTCCTACGGCGGAAGGTGTATTGGGGTGGCGAGGGCAGCCCTCGAAGCCTCGATTCAATATGCCGGGGAAAGGGTGCAATTTGGGAAACCAATAAAGGATTTTCAGGTAACCAAATTCAAGCTGGCCAGGATGGCTATGGAGATTGAGGCAGCCAGGTGGTTGACATATCGAGCGTCCTGGTTATTTGATCAAGGAAAAGACTGTATGAAAGAGGCCTCCATGGTAAAACTCTTTGCCAGTGAGGTGGCCCAAAAGGTTACGACTGAAGCCATGCAGATCCATGGTGGCTACGGATATATGATGGAATACCCAGTTCAGCGGCATTGGCGTGATGCAAGACTCCTGACCATAACCGAAGGGACTTCGGAGATTCAGCAGATCGTCATAGCGAGGGAACTGGGCATTTAAAGAGATCTCCGTCGGTAACGGCGTTAACCTGCGTAATCCAAAACTGATTCATTGAGACAAGATCTGGGATAGGGGCGTGAATTGACTACGAGGCATGGTTTTTCTAAGGATACAGTTTTTCAGGAGCATCTGAAAAATGCTTGACAACAGCGGCTATAAATTGCATACTTTTGAAGAATTCACGCTGGTTCCGTACTGAAAAATGCTATGCAGGATTGGGAAGGTAGCTCGTTTGCTACCTTGAACTTCTTTTAGGGAGCTTAAATATCTAGGGAGATAGAATTATGGAATTTAAAAACCTGATAGTTTCGAAAGAGGATGCCGGGATTGCCTTTATAACCCTTAATCGACCCGAGGCGTTGAACGCTCTGAACGCCGAGGTAGCTAGGGAACTCAGAAAAGCGGCAGAACTCCTGAAGGAAGATGATGAGGTGAGGGTTGTCATTTTAACTGGGCAGGGCAGGGCCTTTGCGGCTGGTGCGGACATAAAAGAGCTTAAAGACGCTGGTCCCTGTGAATCCCGGGATTGGGCCAGGCACTTATTCGATTCGTTTGAAGCTCTCGGGAAGATGCCGAAACCAGTGATAGCTGCAGTGAACGGGTTTGCCTTTGGAGGAGGCTGCGAACTGGCTTTAGCCTGTGATTTTATAGTTGCATCAGAAAAGGCACAATTCGGAGTCCCAGAGATAAAGATAGGGGTGTTCCCCGGTGCGGGGGGGATGTATCGTTTGGCCAGAGCTGTTGGTATGAGAAGGGCAAAGGAGATGGTCTTCATGGGGGATCCCATTGATGCGAGGACCGCCCAGAGTTTGGGTTTGGTAAATAGGGTGTTTCCTGCTGATACGTTTTTGGACGAGGTGAGGGCTTTGGCCCGTAGTATCGCATCAAGAAGTGGAATGACTCTGAGACTGGCTAAACAAGCCCTTAATGAAGCCCAAGATTCTCCTGATCCGGACGGAGTATACAGGGATATCGATGCCATGGGGGTTGTCTTTTCCACCGCTGACCAGAAGGAAGGCATGGCTGCATTTGTTGAGAAAAGAGCTCCCAAGTTTACAGGAAGGTAACCATTCAGACCTGGACGTTGAGCATGAGAAATGGTCGGGTGGAGTTTTGTATTTAGGATTTTCATCTTTGGGTTTTCAACCAAGTCTGTAAGCCCTTTGCTTTCTCGTGTGAGGGATAGAACTCGTTAATATTGTGGTAAAGAAGTTTTTTCCTGAATAATTCAAGTATAGTAGACGTGATTTGAAGGAGGTAAACTTAAGTGGCTGATGAGTCTAAAGGAACACCGGTATTAGTTCCCATGGTGGGTAAGGTCATATCAGTGAACGTAAAGGTGGGTGATAGAGTCGAGGAGAATAGCCAGATAGCGGTACTGGAAGCAATGAAGATGGAGATCCCAGTAGTCGCCCCTGTCTCTGGGACCATCAGAGAGGTACATGTTTCGGTAGGCCAAACAGTTCAATCAGATGCAGTTCTGGCCGTGATAGGATAAGTATGAGCCTCTTTCGCTGTTACCAATAGGATTTTGGGGTATTTCAACAGATGGGGCAACGCGCGAATCCTAAACATTATCTATTAATGCGGGCGATGGAGCCTAACATAGCCAGGGTCATCGGGACTGTTACGGCAGCGGGTATGTTTCTAGCGATGGTTAAATAGGGATGCCGTCCCGGGAGGATTTAGTGATGGCACGGGATATGGAGAAGATACGGGAAGAAAAAGA
>JBDRGH010000127.1:0-2536 GCA_043818015.1 Pseudomonadota bacterium | reverse complement strand
GTAGATGATGACGATGCTGCCTACCTCATATATACGAGTGGGACTACGGGATCTCCGAAAGGAGCATTGCTGACCCATAGGAATATGTTTTCTAATTGTATGGCGTGTTTGGCTGTGTTGAATATTAAACACGATGACGTTTTCTTGAACCTCCTTCCTTTGTATTATATGGGTGGATTAGGCTACGTTCTCCCGAGGATTCTAGTCGGTGCTACCATAATTATTCAGGGGAAATTCATCCCGTCTGTGGTCTTACAGACTATTGAGTCGAAAAGGGTGAGCTCTACCTTTATGGTACCCGCGATGGCGATATTTATCTTGGAATCACCTGACATTTCTAAATATCGATACAGTAGTTTGAAAACTGTTGGTTATTCGGGCGCTCCGATGCCTGTGGAAGTATTGAAAAGCGCCATGAAAGTCTTTCAGTGTGATTTCGTTCAGATTTATGGGTTAACCGAGCTAAGTTGTGCGTGTATCACGTACTTGAGTCCCAGGGATCATATCTTAGAAGGGCCTCCGAAGGTGATCGAGAGACTTGAGTCAGCGGGTAGGATATCACCTACGGCTGATATTAAGATCTTAGATGAAGATGGCAATGAAGTCCGCCGCGGGGATGTTGGTGAGATCGTCGTTAGAGGGCAGCTAGTATGTAAAGGATATTGGAAGCAGTCGGAGATGACAGCAAAGGCCTTTGAGCAAGGCTGGTTTCATACTGGAGATCTTGGAAAACTAGATGATGATTCCTATCTGTATCTGGTTGATCGAAAAAAAGATATGATTATCAGTGGCGGTGAAAATATTTACTCGAAGGAAATCGAGGAGGTTCTATACAGCGATCCCGCGGTGCTAGAGGCCGCTGTTATCGGGGTGCCTGATGCTAAATGGGGAGAAGCAGTTAAGGCCATACTCGTGTTGAAACATGGCATGAGTACTACGGAGGAGGAGATCATAGAGCTCTGCAAGAGGAACCTTGCAAGATTCAAGAAGCCGAAATCAGTAGAGTTTGTTGAGAACCTGCCTAGGACCCATACAGGCAAAGTCCAGAAGAATGTACTTCGGGAAAAATATTGGAAGGGGCACGAGAAAAGGATTCACTGAGAGAAGGAGTTCAGAAAAGTTACCTTGTTGTCAAGGATGGGAGAAGAAATGAAACTGTTTGAAGCGGTTAAGATAAACAGTATGGAATTAAGAAATAGGATAGTAATGGCTCCTATGGGAACTCATTTTCCGAACAAAGACGGCACTGTTAGCGAAAAGCTACTGAATTATTATCAAAGGAGGGCCGAAGGAGGTACTGGCCTGATAATAATCGAAGCAACTTCTGTGGACCCGTATGGAGTAAATTATCTCAATGAGTTGGGTATATGGGATGACAAGTTCATAGAAGGTTTATCGCGGCTTGCGGAGAGTATTCACTCTCAGGGAGCCAAATTAGCTATCCAATTATACCATCCGGGGCGGCAAGCGTCCTCTAAGCGAACTGGTATTCAACCTGTGGGCCCTTCCCCTATCCCGTATTATCCGGTGGGAGAGGTTCCTAGGGAACTTTCGAAGACGGAGCTTACAGAGCTGGTACAGAAGTTCGGTGATGGAGCAAGAAGGGCCATGAATGCAGGTTTTGATGCTGTCGATATACATGGAGCTCATGGTTACCTGATAGGCCAATTTCTATCCCCCGAGTCTAATAGACGCGATGACGAGTATGGCGGAGATGAAAACAGACGAGCTAGGTTTGCGCTTGAGATAATCCGCTCTGTAAAAGAGAACGTCGGCGAGGAGTTTCCTGTATTCTTCAGAATTTCTGCAAGTGAGTACACGGAGAGAGGTCTGAGCATCGATGAAACTAGAAGGATTGCGAATCTCTTAGAAGATAACGGCGCTGACGTGATAGATATATCAGCAGGAAAATATGAATCGACTACTTGGATGATCCAGCCCATGATGTTACCGAGAGGATGCCTTGTTCCATTGTCGGAAAAGATTCGTGAGGTAGTTCGAATTCCAACGATCATCGCTGGAAGGATTAACGATCCCAGATTAGCAGAGCAGATCCTAGTGGATGGTAAGGCAGACCTTATAGCGATAGGTAGAGGTCTTATCGCTGACCCAGATTTTCCGAGGAAAGCGCTTGAGGGCAGAGTGGATGAAATAAGGAGGTGTGTAGCCTGTAATACGTGCGTGGATAGGCTAATGGAGAATAAGGAAATAAGGTGCCTGCAAAATGCGGAAGTGGGAAAGGAGGCCAATTTCGAGATAAAACCCGCCACAAAAAGAAAAAAAGTCATAGTAATTGGAGGTGGACCTGGAGGGCTGGAAGCGGCGAGGGTATCTGCAATAAGAGGACATGATGTTGTGCTGTATGAAAAGGAAGAGAAAATAGGTGGTAAACTACGAATCCTTGGTAGTCTTCCTGGGAGAGAAGAATGGAATACGATGATTCAATTTTACTCGGACCAACTGGATAAGTACAAAGTCAATGTCAGGGTTAAGTGCGAGGGAACTTTGGAGGCGCTAAAAAAGGAAGCGGCTGATG
>JBDRGH010000126.1:0-2589 GCA_043818015.1 Pseudomonadota bacterium | reverse complement strand
CGTACATCTCTTTTTTGCGCACCAGAATCCTTGGGGCATCGTCTGCGACAAAATAAAAGCCGCCGCTGTCTCGGTCCCAGAAATGCTCAAGTAAAAGAGCGTTAAAATCCAGCGCTCTTTCCAGATAAACCGATTCAAAGGTAGCTTCATACAGCTCAATCAAACCCCAAATCAGAAAGGCATAGTCATCTAAAAATGCTGGTATCGCAGCTTCACCATCGCGATAACGATGATAGAGACGTCCCTGCCCGTCGAACATTCTGTCCAGGATAAAATGTGCTGACCTCCTGGCTGCTTCCTCGTATGTGGTTTCACCAAATACCTGCGCACCTTTGGCTAATGCCGCAATCATCATGCCGTTCCAATCGGTCAGAATTTTGTCGTCCTTGTGAGGGTGAACCCGCTTTTTGCGTTCGCCAAAGAGCTTCTTTCGAGCTCCCTCTATGCCCTCTTCAAGCGTTTCCAATGTTATCTTGAGATCCGAGGCAATCTCAGGAAGAGATTTTCTCAGATGCAAAATATTCTGTCCAGCCTCTTTTCCTGTAGCCTCCTCCAAAAAATTACCCTTCTCTTCTATGTTGAAGACTTTTTCAACCAGCTCCGCTTCTTCTGTTGAGAGGATATGCCTGATCTCTTCCTGGCTCCACAAGTAAAATCGACCCTCCTCTCCTTCACTGTCTGCATCTTGTGCAGAGTAAAATCCGCCCCCTGGATCAGTCATCTCCCGCAATACATAGGTGAAGATCTCCCTGGCTGTTTTTTTATATTCTCTTTTCTTATCTATTGCCTGATAAGCCTCGGTGTAGGCCATGGCCAGTGATGCCTGATCATAGAGCATCTTTTCAAAGTGGGGGAGAAGCCAACCGGCGTCAGTAGAATAACGGTGAAAGCCAAATCCCACATGGTCATAGATGCCCCCGCGTCTCATTGCATCAAGCGTTTTCTCTGCCGTCATAAGGGCCCGTTCATCGCCACTCCGTTTCCAGTAGCGCAACAGGAACATCACGTTATGAGGCATCGGAAACTTAGGTGCGCTCCCAAAGCCAGCGTATCGCTCATCAAAAATTCTGGAGAGGTGCCCGTAAGCCATTGTGAGCATGGCTTCCCCCAAACCTTCACCCGGTGCGTCATGTGATATCTTTTCGAGTTCCTTAGAGACCTTCTCTGCTGAACCGATCACCTCGCCCTTTCGAGATTCCCACACCTTCTTGATGTTGGGAATCAACGCCTTCATTCCTTTACGCCCGAACCTGCTCTCCTTTGGGATGTAGGTGGCGGCAAAGAACGGTTTTTTACCAGGTGTCATGATGATGGTAAGGGGCCATCCCCCACTTCCCGTCATCATCTGACACGCAGTCATATACACACTATCTATATCGGGTCTTTCTTCTCTATCAACCTTTATACATACGAAAGTCTCATTCATCAATCTCGCCACTTCCGGGTCCTCAAAAGACTCCTTCTCCATCACATGGCACCAGTGACAGGTAGAATAGCCAATGGACAGGAAGATAGGTTTGCCTTCTCTTTCTGCTTTCTCAAACGTCTCCTCTCTCCACGGATACCAATCAACAGGGTTATAGGCATGCTGAAGAAGATAGGGGCTTTTCTCTGAAATAAGCCGATTAGGGTGTTTACTGTCCACCTTTTCACCCCTTTTTATTCTGTGCTGAGATCATCAAGAAGGCTCTTCACCTTTCTCTTTGTCGCCCTCAATAATGAGGCTGGTAAAGGCAGAAGATTGGGGGACAATTTTAGGCCAACCTCAGTTAGCATTTGACGCTGGCGCTCTGTTTCAGCGTTATTCATGAGAGAGACTTTTCCTTGAGCAGGTATTATAGATCGTAAAGAATGCTACTCTGTGCGAACTAAAAATCCTTCCTTTTTACCGGAATATGGTAAATAGATGCTAAACTTCTTCGTGGATCAAGATCCCTCAGGGTGCTAATGTTCTATGGATTTCCAGAAGGCCAACAGGGATTCATTCTGTGCCTGGCAGGATATCCCGAACTCTTGGTCTCTGAGACCCATTATGTTACTCGACCTGCACCGATTATATACCAATAACCTCCTTTACTTCAGGCACTTCCTTCTTTAGTGTTTTCTCTATACCCATTCTTAGAGTCATCTGGCTCATGGGGCATCCTCCGCAGGCACCAGTCAACCTAACCTTTACAACTCCATCAGGACTGACATCTACGAGCTCTACGTCTCCACCATCTGCTTTAAGTGATGGTCTTATTTTTCCTAAGGCGGCTTCTACTTTTTCTTTCATCTTTTGATCTCCTATTCTTGATTGTAACTGTTTACCAACTTCTCTTTTGTTCACCTTAACAGCATTACTATATGAAGCTATTCTTTCTTCTCATTCTCGTCTTTCATACACTTCGAGCATATTCCATAAAGGTAAGCCTGCATCTCCTCAACCTTACATCCACTGATAATCTCTTTTGCAATTATCGGACAACTCCTGGGATACTCCATCTCAATGCTCACTATCTTTCCACACTTCCTGCAAAGCAGATGATGATGAATATCCGGAATAGGATCGAAACATGCTTTACGCCGTTTCCTTATAGATAGTTCCTG
>JBDRGH010000125.1:0-6742 GCA_043818015.1 Pseudomonadota bacterium | reverse complement strand
ATAAATGCTGCTGCCATAAAGTTTTCATAGAGTTTCCCATCAGGGTTAGACTCGATCCTCTGCCTCCTCTCTTCCATGACTACGTCCCTCTCAGAATAGAATTCCCGAAGTACCGGGTTCAACATCCTGTCCGACTCTATCTTCGCCCAGAGTTCGACTCTATTCGATGGAAGACTCACCATGTACCTTGTAACATCGTAGCCTGTCGAGGCATTTAAACCGACTCCTCCGTTTCTCGAATATATCAAGTCTATCTCGTCTTTTATCACATATGTCTTATGTTTTTTCTGCAATTCTGCCAATTCAGCCTGTAACTGAGTTATCCTGACCTTATCTGCTTTCTTGTCCTTAAGTCTCTCATTATCGAGAGCTGCAGCCGTCTTATCGATTTCATCCAGTATCTTTCTCTCTTCCACATAGTCCTTCGTTCCCAAGGCCTTTGTCCCTTTGAAGAGCATGTGCTCCAGGAGATGGGCCGTCCCGGAGATCCCGGTATACTCCTCCACAGAACCCACTCTAAAGCTCATGAAGAAGGATACTGTGGGAGAGTAATGCCTCTCGAGCATAAGGATCTTCAGCCCGTTTTTCAGGGTATACTCCTTTACCCGATCTTTGAGACTTACGGCCCATGTCACAGACGTAGTCAATAGAAGCAGAAACAAGACGAGAAAAACAACTATATGTTTTTTGATACCCTTCATAAAGAACCCTTGCCAATATTCTAGAGTAAGCTAAAGCTCATGTAAAAAGGTATGGAAATTCGAATTGGGAGAGTGTAACCCTCCAAGGACTAAACAAGATCAAATTCAATCTAGAATAAGAGAGGAGGCGGGTTACACCGTGAAACAAGAGTATAGCAGAACGGGAAGAGAGTCAAATGAAATCGCTTCCTTGAACGAAATCGGAAAGATTGCCCAAGAGGGAGCTAGAAAGATACTACAGGAGGCTTTAGCGTTAGAGCTGTCTTCGTTTTTGGAGAGAAAACGGTACGAAAGAAAAGGCAGGGCCAGAAATGGCCCTGCCTTTCACTCCATTTTATTTCTGCGAATGTTAATTTAGGTAAGCTTAGTAACTTCTAGGCTGGTTCCTCCTCATGCTCAGGTATCTTATGCATGTAATTAATAGTTAGGATAGTGGAATAATCAAAACAGTCAAAAAAGGTTGCATCTCCACCTTCCATTTAATATTAAACATGTCAGTTAAAGTTTTACTGGACCCCCACCCCCTTAGACGCGGCCGTCCCAACGTCTTTTATGATTCTTTACCTCCTCCTCTAAGCCACAGACACAATGCAATGGCAATCAATGAAAGATTGACGGAGCCGTACGAGAATCCAAATGCGCCGACCCGCAAAATGTCGGTATTCAGAAGACCTGCTATTGCCGCTAACACAAAGCCCAGCGCGGAAAGACCTATTAATACTGTCGCTACAGTTCGCATAATTTCCTCCTTTGTCATAAAAGATTAATGTGTTGTTGGTTCCCCTTCCATGAAGCGTTCGGTAGAGGAACATCCTTCAATGATTATGCTTATGATTCTGAATCAAATCGCCTTGCATGTCAAGACATAAATGCGCCCGACATGTGCAGTTTTTGAAATACAGTAAACGGGGACGGTCTAATCTTGCTCCTCCTTAAAACGGGTGCTTGCGATTCTGCTCCACTTCGTCAGTGCTGGTTTTAACTTTCCATGAACCAGGAGGTATGCAACCAGGTCCAGAACCTTCCTACCACTCTTTCCTAGGACAAAATCCGTTTTGAGTTCGCTCACCCGACGCTCCAGCACAAGTGCCTGAAAACTCTTGGCAGGCCATCCATTTTGGTCAAAACCGCTCGGGATACCACTTGCCTCGAATAGCCTCAATAATCTGACATCCTTAGCCCCTTCGTTTTTATACCTACTCCAGAGAGTATAGTATGCCTCCCCCACATCTCGAAGGCGTAAGCCGATTGCCAGGGGGCGGAGCAACAGCCTTCCCGAGCTATATTCCCCGAACCAGGAAGCACGTTCCTCACGATCAGGAGACGGCGGCATACTCAACAGCTTTGTTTTGTAATTTAAGATTATGTCGTCCATCAGGACTCCAGTTTTTTCAAGAAATATAGACAATCGGTCCTGAAGATGTCCGAAGCCTGCTTCGACCCCTGCTCTGCCGTGGCCAACGTAGGTGTCGCGCCACGCATAGTCGGCTTCCGTTCCTTGCACTTGGAATAAAGTTCCATGGCGCGTCGAGTCTAGTGACGCATCGATATAAATAGCGACAACTAAACGACTGTTTTTCAATCTATCAAACTCAATGCTCATCTGAGTGAAGAGCGTCAGTAAGCCTGAATTGTCTGCCAGTCCCCCGTCGGCAAGAAACACAAGGCTGCCCTGGTATGGTATCTTGCTTCCGAAATGTCTGAGAGCCAGGTTGGGATAGGCAAAAGGGAATGCGGAAGATGCATATACTGCATCGGCGAGCCTGACGGTCTTCGGATCGATACGGCTAAAGACCAGGTCATTTTCACTGGTCAGGTCCTGAGGTTCGCCGAGCTTATTGGTCCATCCTTTCTCATGATAAAAACCGGTGTCAATAAAATGTCTCGAGAATACGAATCGCACGCGGTTTCCGACATCGAAGGCGTTCAGGTACAGCACGGGCCGTTCTGGTAAATCAGCGATCGTTTTACCTTCAAAAAGCATATTGTCGTAGTCATCACGTGCGATGTTGCCTCGATTAAATTTCGTGAACAGGGCCTTAAACCAAGAGATGGGATTTAAAATACCGTGCCAATACCACTGTCGCTGTCGGTAGTTTGCAGCCATCTTGTTAAGATAGTCTTCCCAGGCCTCAGATTCTAGATCTGCACGTAACTGATCGATATTCGCGACGAAGTATCCAGCTGAAAGTGCACCGCCAGATACTGCTGATACAAAGTCAATCTGGTCGAGTAGGTATTTGTTGTCCGTGGATCGATTGCCCACATCTATACGGAGTTCGCTACGACGAATCTCACGGAGGACAGCGGCAGTGAGGTAAGCAGCGCGGCTTCCCCCTCCAGAACAGGCCAAACCGACGAGGATCGGCCCTGAGTCTGCATTTACGAACGGGGATGGTTGGTACCGTGAAAGGGGGACCGGCCCAACAGGACCGCCGGCAGGACCGAAATATCGTGACGAGAGCGTGCTGCAACCCGAAGTTACAAATGCTTGCAGCAATACAAGTGTTAGTCCAAGCACGAGTTTAAGTACCGGGTTAGTACCCTTAGATGTCTCTCTCTCAAACAGATTCAATGGTCTAGTCTCACTCACTTGATGATAAGTGATTTACGGGCCAGTTCTAGTGTTCCATCTGGATTCGCACAAGTCTGCCCGTCCACCTGAAACGAGTTGTTATAAGTCGTCTTTATTTATAGATCTTGTTTTTTAGGAATTTTGGATTCACAGGGAACCCCAGTTTGACAGAGACCACAGCCATATCCATCAAAGCCGTAGTTAGATGTCACATAATCCTTGGTAACCGGAAGAAGGTGTTTGTAACACGTTTCTTTATTTTTCCCCGCTTCTGTGATGGCTCCTGCTGGACATCTCGATATGCACTTCCCACAAACGCCTTCAGTGAAAAAGAGACAGTAATCATGGTGATCTGAATAAGGTCTAAGCGTCGGCGAAAGCGAAATTTGAGCAATAATAGAACCTGTACGCATAGCCTTACCTACGGGAGTAATAAGCCCATCACAGAGGCCAAATGTTCCAAGTCCTGATGCATAAGCTGCATGTCGTTCAGACCAGGTAGAGGCATATCCATACTTTGGCGAGATTCTTATACTGAACTGGGGAGTCAGTGCAGGGGCGACTGCCCTGCATCCTTCTGACTCCAGAGATGCCACCACATGTTTTCGGAGCTTTTCATTAACCTCTTCACCGAAAATACGGGCTCTGGCCCATCTTTCGGAAGGATAAAATCCTTCTTTTCGGTTATCGATCTTGGTGGTATTATTATGCGGTAGAATCCAGCTCATGACCGTTAGTTCATCAGGCTTAATGCTGAAATCCCTGAAAGTAACAACAAATACTTCCCAAGGTGTTAAAGAGAACGGCCCTACATGATCTTTATAGGCCTCGTACAAAGGATCGTCTCCTCTTGAAAACCCGACCAGTGGCGTTTCAAAGGCTTTATCATTGTTTTGATTTTGGAGTGTGTTTTCAGGCGAGGTTTCAATGAAATCTTTAACTGTTTTTTCTATCCATATTGCGTTTTCTACTGATTGACCCATATGAACAGCTTCACCTCTTCTAATCAGTTCTTATGCTTATAACATATATAGTATTTAGTTTTTCTTGATGATACCATCTAAGCACTATAAGTTGCAAGTTGAAGTTGAAATCTTGCCAGGATGTTGTTATGATCTATACGAAATTTGATGGTTGAGATCGTTCTTCTAATGTTAAGGGAAACATTTCTCAATATCCCACGAGAAATCAAGGTAAGGCATTTACACTTTACCTAAAGAGAGTTGTGAAAGAATGAAGGGCTTTTTTAATAGGGTTTTGTACGTTAATCTGACGCAGGCAACCCATGAGGCGGTGAACATCCCTGATGAAGTTTTGAGAGACTACCTGGGAGGAAAGGGATTGGGGAGCTACCTCCTTTCGGAGAATAATAGAGCAAAGGTCGATCCCTTTTCGAGCGAAAATCATCTTATATTCGCTGCCGGTTGTGTGACAGATACGAAGGTTCACGGTTCCAGCAGATACGGAGTCTTTACGAAATCCCCTTTAACCGGTATTTATTCTGAATCCTATTCGGGTGGAAGCCTCGGCGAATACTTGAGCAGGACCGGTTATGATGCCATAATCCTAAGGGGTTCCTCAAAAGACCCAATCTACCTTGAAATTTCAGACAGTGACGTTAAGTTCCACGAAGCAAAAGAAATCTGGGGCAAAGACACGTATGAAACGGAGGAAACAGTAAAGCAAAGGATAAGTCCCAACAAGGCTGGTGTGGCAGTCATAGGACCAGCCGGTGAAAATCTGGTCAGGTTCTCGACAATCTCGAATAATTTTTGGCGCTGCGCAGGAAGAACCGGAACTGGTGCCGTAATGGGGTCCAAGAGAGTAAAGGCTATAGCCTTCCATGGAAATAAGAAGAGAGAGGTGGCCAATCCAGGCCTCCTGGAGCTGCACTGGAAAGAGATGCTCAAAAAGGGTAAAGATGATCCCGGGGTCCTGGCTTACCGGCAGCTTGGAACGCCCATGATGGTCTCCGTCATGAATTCAATAAACGCATTTCCAACCAGGTACTGGTCAAAGGGTAGTTTTGAAAAATGGCAAAAGATAAGCGCTGAAAGTCTACTTGAGAGATGCAAGGTCAAGGCGAGTGCCTGTCCGAAGTGCTTCCTGGCCTGCGGTAAGTTGAGTGAGGTGGTAAGAGGGAGGCATAAAGGTTTGAGATTGGAAGGGCCGGAGTATGAAACCATCTACGCCTTCGGTGGGCTTTGCATGGTGGAGGAGATTGAAGAGATACTCTACCTCAATGACATCTGCGACAAACTAGGGGTAGACACCATAACGGGTGGCAACCTGGCAGCCTTCGCAATCGAAGCTAGTAAGAGGGGCGTGATAGGTGATAGGTTGGAATATGGAGACGTCGATGCTATTGCTGAGCTGTTACACAAGATCGTCTACCGGCAGGGACTCGGTTCAATTCTAGCAGAGGGAATCCTCCATGCCAGTAAAGAATGGGGCCTTGAGGATATAGCCATCCACGTAAAGGGTATGGAACCAGCAGGATATGATCCACGGGTGCTGAAAGGAATGGGACTGGCCTACGCAACATCGGACAGGGGGGCGTGTCACCTGAGAACAACCTTTTACAAACCTGAACTTGCCGGTATCATAGACCCGGAGCAGATCGATGGAAAGGCGAAGCTTCTCATCGACTACGAAGACAAGTTGACCATCTTCGATACCCTGATCCTTTGTAAATTCTTTAGGGACATGGTTCCCTGGAGTGCTCTTACAACCATCGTGGACGGTACGACAGGGTTGAAACTCGGTGAATCAGGTCTAAGGAAGATTGCTTCCAATATATCAAATACTGTGAGGAAATTTAACGTGCGTGAGGGGGTTGCAAGGAGTGATGACACCTTGCCTCCACGATTCTTTAGCGAAAAACTGGGTAAAGAGAAGAAGGTGATTAACAGAAAAGACTTCAATAGGATATTGGATGACTATTATAGACTTAGAGGTTGGGACTCTAAGGGCATACCGCCCAATGCTAAATGAACCAATGGGGTAACCACGGGCCTAAAGCAAGGAGGGAGGAACCATGGAGGCTTTTCAAGCAATGGAGTTGGGTATACCGCTAGCACAGATGGCGCTCTATGTCGGGATAATAACCGTTTGTATGCTACTGCGTCGTCTCAAATTGGGCCTTGCGACGTCCTATCTATTTGTCTTATATTGGGGGTACTTTTACAATAGAGATAGATTCTTCAGTTTATCAGAAGAATTGACTGCCTTTACAATAGTGTACTTCGTCTGTGGATTCATAATCCTGGTACTGGGTATAGTCTCATTTTTTCTTCATGAAGGCAGATAGGTGGTGAGAAACATAGTTTTCCAAAGGTCTCGGCCAAGTCTACTTCCTGAAGAATAGTACAGTCAGTGTAATTTGTCATGGGAGAACACCTTTGACCAAAACGATTTGCATAGAACAGTACATCAATTTCGACAAGCGTGTCGACATTATGGTCTA
>JBDRGH010000124.1:0-3646 GCA_043818015.1 Pseudomonadota bacterium | reverse complement strand
GAACCCACCTTGGCGAGCGTAATGTAGAAAATTCACATGTTTGAGCCCGAAGGGTGAGTTTGTGAATTTTCAATGGAGCGAGCTTAGATGGGTCAAAAAATGTATGCTGAAGCGAAAAGGGGTACTTTTTCAAAGCTCTCGGATAGATACCCTTTCGTTACACCCCACACAGGCGGAGAAATCGGGATGTCATTCCCCGTGATGGGGGAGAAGGTTATCTTTGACTGTCATTCCCATGAGATTAGTGGAGAGGGATAGAGAGCCCGGGTATGCCTTTCGAAAGACCAGAGATAATTCGTCCTCCAAGTGAGTGGAGAAGTTATTTCCTCCCCCTCACCAGAGGCTGTTCCAACAATACCTGCACCTTCTGCGGTTACTACGGGTCCAAAATCAGGCTGAGACCTCTCGAGGATGTTAAAGATGAGATTGACGCCCTAGCCCTGTATAAGAGATCTGGCGTCTACCTTCCGTCTATCCCTCCGATAGTATACGCCATCGGTAAGCAGTGGGACGGCAAGAGGATATTCCTTCAGGATGGGGATGCCTTGATTTATCCTGTCCGCAAATTGAAGGAAGTCCTTGAGTATCTCAACGAGAAGTTTCCTGGCCTCGAAAGGATTGCCACGTATGCGACACCCCAGGATATACTCCGGAGGGATTTGGGTGAATTGAAGGAATTGCAACAGCTGAAGCTGAGCATCTTCTACCAGGGAGTCGAAAGCGGTGATGATGAGGTCCTCAAAAAGGTGAGAAAGGGAGCAAATCACACCGAGATGGTAGAAGCAGGAAGGAAGGCTCAGGAGGCCGGAATTACCCTTTCAGTTACCGTCATTTTGGGGCTCGGTGGGGCCGAAGGGACACGGAGACATGCACTGGAAACAGCAAGGGTCCTGACGGAGATCGACCCTGATTTTGGTGGTGCCTTAACCCTGACGCTGGTTCCAGGCACCCCTCTTTACGATCGATGGAGACGGGGTGAATTCTCTCTTCTTTCTCCCTTCGAATCGCTTGAGGAACTGGAGATGATAATAGAAAATGCGAGTTTGACTCACTGTTTTTTCAGTTCGATGCATGCCTCAAACTATCTTGCCGTTCGGGGGAGGCTACCGCAAGACAGAGAAGAGATATTGAGAGAATTGAGAGGTGTTTTAGCAAGAAGGGATCCCTCGCTCCTTCGTCCCGATTTTCTTCGGGGACTATGAAGATAATGACGATGAAATCGCGCTACCGGTAGAAGTTGGACATTTGTCGAGAACAGGAATCATTGTTACACGGACATGCATTAACGAAAGGCGTTTTAATGACCGTCCAGACGAATTCTTATTTGGGCGACAGCCTCTAAAATTAGAGCAATTATTGGTTTTGGCTACGGTTTGCGGAAGAAGATGGATAGCAGGAAGGGCATACTTGCTACGGCAGGGTGTACCCTGCGCCACCAGCGATAGCCCAACATTAGAAGGGAGGTACTAGATTATGGCAAGCAAGAACAACGAAAACCCGTATTTTACCCGGTTAAAGAACATGGAGAAGACCACACGATGGTTGCACGAACAGAGAGGACGAAAAGCAGTGGAAGCATTGAAGAAGAATGGATTTGAGGCCGAATATGTCAACGATGCAGAGACTGCTTGTGCGGAGGTCCTCAAGCATATTCCCAAAGAGGCCAAAGTGGGGGTAGGGGGCTCCATGACCATGAGGCAGATTGGGGTCATGGATGCTTTGGAAAAGCAGGGAAATCTGGTCTACGACCATTGGAAGCCCGAATTATCCCAGGAAGAGGTCTTGAAGATCCGGAAGGCCCACTTGACCTGCGATGTCTTTCTTACCAGTGCCAATGCCGTCACTCTGGAAGGAATGCTGGTAAGCACAGATGGGGCAGGAAACCGGGTGGGGGCGATGATGTTTGGTCCTGGCAAGATAATAGTGGTGGCAGGGGTCAACAAGGTTGTAAATGATCTGCATAGCGCCTTCCGGCGAATTAAAGAGGTTGTTACCCCCCAGGTAGTAAAGGATATGGGGTTGGAGATCCCTTGTGCTGTCACCGGGCTCTGTAATGATTGCAATTCTCCAGTGCGGGCCTGCAGAGCAACAGTAATCCTGGAGAGAAAACCTTTCTTTTCTGATATTCGAGTTCTGATAGTGGGCAAGGATTTGGGGTTCTAAGTGATTGATAGTGGAGTCGAACGGATTTTGATCATCCGTACAGGGGCAGTGGGGGATTTCATAGTTACCCTGCCATCTATCAGGGCCATACGTAAACAGTTTTCAGGCGCCCATGTTGAGGTCATGGGTTATCCAGAGAGAGCCGTCCTCGCTGAGAACACATATTACGCAGACCGAATACGTTCCATCGATCGCCATGGTGTCTCACTACTCTGGGCTGAGCGCAGTGAGTTGCCCCGTGATCTGAAGGAGTATTTTGGGAGCTTTGACTTAATTGTTCTTTATAGTTATGACAAGGGAGGGGTTCTCTCAGACAACCTGCGAAGAACTGGATCGGGAAAGGTGGTTAGTATCAACCCATTTCCACCTCCAGGATGCCGGAGACACATAGTGGATTATCTCTTGGACGCCCTCAAAGCTCATGGTATACCTGGAGATGATCCTGTACCGAGGGTATTCCTCGAAGAATCCAGCAGGCATTATGCTGGTCGGTTCTTTGAAGAGCACCACCTGGACTCTGAAAGAGATGGTTCGGTAATCGCTATCCACCCGGGCAGTGGAGGCTCTAAGAAGAAGTGGCCAGCGGATCGTTTTGTAGACGTGGTAGACTGGGTGGCTGACAGGTATGAAGCAGCGATTTTGCTAATCTCTGGGCCGGCGGATGCGGATACCGTGGGTGAGATGTTGGGGAGTTTAAAAAAGACCAGACCTGTTTTGGTGGAGGGAGCCTCACTGATTCAGTTGGCGGCTATCCTAGAGAGATGCCGTTGTTTTCTAGGCCTTGATTCGGGCATAACGCATCTGGCAACTGCAGTGGGTATACCGAGTGTTGCTGTCTTCGGACCCACTGATCCTGTTATTTGGGGACCGAGGGGGAATAATGTCTCTGTAGTTAAAAAAGAACTGGATTGTTCACCATGCACCAGGGAAGAATTGAATCGATGTCAAAAGCAGAGGTGTCTTCAGCTCATTGGGGTTGAAGAGGTTATTGGAGAGATGAAGTTAGTGCTTGACGGTTGTGGGTAAGAGGCAATCACCAATTCGCAATAAGAAAGGAAAAAAAGTGGCATCAGACAGGAACGGCGCTAATCTCGGATTTGAAAGCCAGTTGTGGGCGGCGGCGGCGAGTTTTACACCCCCCGGTGTGTCGTCAGAATCCTGGTACGCATGATTGAGCCGTACAGAGGCCGTGTTTATGATCCATGCTGCGGTTCCGGAGGCATGTTTGTACAGAGCGAAAAGTTCGTTGAAGAGCATGGGGGTCGACAAGGTGATATTTCCATTTATGGTCAGGAGTCAAACTATACTACCTGGCGACTGGCAAAGATGAATTTGGCTATACGCAGGATTGACGCGAACCTTGGCCAGCAGAACGCGGACAGTTTTCACAACGATCTTCACAGGGATCTACGGGCTGATTTCATCCTTGCCAATCCGCCTTTCAATATGAGCGACTGGGGAGGCCAGCGCCTGAAAGAGGATG
>JBDRGH010000123.1:0-3915 GCA_043818015.1 Pseudomonadota bacterium | reverse complement strand
CAACAGTTTTGCCTTCTCGGATTTGAGACACATCATCGCTAAGGCCGCATTGAGTGAGGGTTTTGATACCGTTTGCCGTAATCACCCCAAATCCTTGAAAAAATCTTTCATCAACACTCTGCTCCGCATGGTTGCTTAAATGTACGATGTATAATTTCGGTGAAACTTCAGCCTTTATATATAGAACATTTTTCTATTTCCTTTTTATATATTCCTACCTAATAAGATTATCTGCAGGAGCTGGTTTTGGGCTTGTTAGCGGCCTTGACAGCCAGGGAGCAGGGGTTTAACATAACCACAGTAATCGAAATGTGACATCCCGACTGGTAAATTTGGAATTTAGTTACGAAAGAGGTCTGTCATGACAAATTTTACTAAGCTCTTTTCGCCGGGAAGAATAGGAACATTAGAACTCAGAAACAGGATTATATTTCCCCCTATGGTTACTCGTTATATCAGTGAAGAAGGCGGTATAACAGAGCGGTTGATACGCTATTATGCCGAACGGGTAAGAGGGGGGGCGGGTCTGATAGTCCTCGAGGCAAGTTATCCCCGGGCCAGTGGCTACCCTGGGCGCATTTACCTTAACGATGATAAGTTCATACCCGGCTTAAGAAGATTGACAGAGGCTATTCACAGAGAGGGCGCAAAAATAGTTTGCGAGGTGAATGTGCACAGGGGAAGGACAGACGAACACGACCCGGCATCTGCCTCCGATGTTCCGCACCCTATTACTGGAGTGATACCCAGACCAGTAAGTGTTGCTGATATAAACAAATTAGAAGTGGATTTTGGAGAGGGAATACGGAGGGTAAAGGAAGCGGAATTTGATGGTGTAATGATTCACGGGGCCAGTGGATATCTTATCACAGAATTCTTATCACCCCTGACTAACAGAAGGACTGATGAGTATGGCACTGATCTCAAAGGGAGGGCAAGGTTTGCTTTGGAGTTAGTCGCAGTAGCTAAGAAATGTGCCGGCCCCGATTATCCTATTATCTTCAGGCTTATGGCCGATGATAAGATGGAGGGAGGTTTTGGGGTAGAGGAGGCTATTGCCTTATGCAAGATGCTCCAAGAAGCGGGCGTTGATGCCATTGATGTTACTGCCGGGTGCACAGACACCTCGGAATGGATAATTCCCTCTATGTATCTGCCTCCCGGCTGCAATGCTGACCTTGCTCAAGCAATAAAGAGGGAAATAAAAATACCGGTTTGTGTTGCCGGTAAGATAAACGATCCGTATATAGCAGAAGAGATTTTAAGAGAAGGGAAAGCAGATTTTGTTGATATGGGCAGAGCTTTGATTGCAGACCCCTACCTTCCCAGAAAGGCGATGGAGGGTAGAATAAGTGATTTCTGTAAATGTGTTGCCTGTCAGAGATGTGTCGAGACTACAATTATGGAACATATTCCCATGAGTTGTACTGTAAATCCCGCTTCGGGAAGAGAGATGGAATTTGAATTAAAATTAAAACCGACCAAAAAGAAGAAAAGGGTTCTTATAATAGGTGGTGGGCCTGGGGGTATGGAGGCGGCCATAATAGCTGCAGAGAGAAGACATGATGTAACCCTATGGGAGGAAAACGATAGGCTCGGTGGCCAGCTTAATCTCGCTCGTATACCTCCCGGTAAGGGCGATCTAAGTAACACACTCGATTATTTGGAGATGCAGTTGGATAAGTTAAATGTGATAGTGGAGTTACGAAAGAGAGCAACCGTTGCCGCAGTTGATGAATTCGCTCCAGATGCAGTTATTGTAGCTGTTGGTTCCACCGAGTTTACCCCCGATATCCCGGGCATAAAGGGAGAAAATGTCATTAGCTGCCGAGAAGTTTTATCCGGAGAAAAAGAAACGGGAGATAGAGTCATAGTTATAGGAGGGGGGTCTATTGCATGTGAGACGGCGGATTATCTTACTGAAAAGGGAAAAAGTTTAGTGCTTGTCTTTCCTGAAGCAGCACCAATGACCATTGGGATTATTCATAGCTCGGTTAGAAGAGGTTTAATGGAAAGACTGAAGAAAAAGGAGGTCAAGATACTGGCAGGGGTAAAACAGTTTGATGGAATCACTCAGGAAGGAATAGAGTTGATCGACAAGGAGGGAAACAAAGTATTTTTGAAGGCAGATAATATAGTGTTAGCTGCCGGTGCCACGCCTAACAAGACTCTATCTCAATCGCTTGAGGGGAAGGTCCCTGAGTTCTATGAGGTAGGTGACTGCGTAGAAGCACGCCGACTATTAGATGCTATCCACGAAGGAGCTGAGGCAGCCCTGCAAATTTGAAGCTGTTTAGCAATTCTGTTTTTATAGGAAGTTCCTCGGTCGTGAATCAGGGTCCAGTTCCTACTATCGAAATATTGTAGTAACCGCACGCACAGGGGTTCAAGACGAAACGAATCATCAGGGGGCATCCCTGTCACCGCCCCCTTCAAATCTTCAATCCCAAAACTTGGACGAGAATATCGCAGACCCGATATGGCCCGAAATAGAATTTGACCCCTTTTGGCCCTGTATGAGATTCTCGGCAGGCGTCTGCCCTTAAAAGCTCGGCTTAGTCGGAAATGGAGTCAATTGCAGCTCGTGCGTCCAACAGGATTTGTCTTGTGTGTGTAGGTAATAGAAAGCCTCAGCGATCTTAACGGGATTTATCAACACTTCAGGCTTCTGCTGTGCTCTCGGCAGTGCTCTGGTGCCTGGAGAGTCGATGATGCCGTCTATCACGACGTTGGCCACGTGCACGCCATGCTCGGAATATTCCTCCGTAAGCACCTGCGCCAGCGTGCGCATCATAACTCTCGGATAGTACAGCGACTGTCCAGTCATTCGCTTTCGTCCGCGCAATGACGCCGAGTTATTAGTAATTAGGAAAGATCCTTCTCCTCGCTCTCGCATTGCGGGCAACACCTCCTTGGCGACCAAGAACGGTCCACGGATGGCGATGTGCTGCGCTGTTTCGAACATATCGACGGGGATGTGTTCAAGCAATTCTTTCTCTGGCGGAAGGTCACGCCCCTCCAGGTAGCCCGCGTTGTAAACCAAGACATCCGGGTCACCAACGGTATCTCGAATCTTGGCGAACGCCTTTGATATGGATTCGTGCGACACAAGGTCCAACTCGACAATCATGGCTTCGCCGCCTTGCTCCCTGATAGCCTTCTCCAGCGCAGATGCATTGGCGGCATTACGGGTCGTCAGCACGACGAGGAAGCCTTCCTTTGCAAACTTTTGTGCTATGGCACCGCCTACGCCCCAGCGCACGCCGACGGGCATGTCGCTGTCGTCGAGCACCTTACCGTGCGCAAGTTTGGTATTGCGGCCGTCTGACTGCCACTTGGATGTCGCCCCAACCACCACGGCGACCTGTTTACGCGTAGAGTCCATTTCCTATTACCTCCCTCTTGATGTCGACTGCTTACAATGGCCGACAGTAAAGCTCAAATTTTCGGTTGAGTACACAACCGGTTGAGTTCCAATATGTAGTGGGGCCGGAAACCCAACACCAATTTTCATTATGATCCCGGCAACTGGAACTCCTATATCAGATAGGGGCCCTATTGCCCGGCGGCCTCGACCAACAGTTCGACATTGCGGACCCCCTCTGTTCCCTCGACTTCCGGGGGCCTCTCTTCTTTTACGGCCGCGGCAAAATCCTCGATCTCGCCCACATACGGGTTCGCGACCGGAAATTCCATCTGTTCATCTTTGACGGTTATGGTCCCTCCCCCCCTGGGGCCGAGGGTTCCGTCGCAGATCGCATACCCGTCCGTACCGTAAATCTCTACTCGATAGGGCGATTCGAACAAAACGGAACAGCACATCTCCGCAGTGGCGCCGGATTCGAACTTCATCGAAACAACCGCGATTTCGTCGTGGCGGCTTTTCCAGAAATCCCTGCTGATCGTGCTGGTTAC
>JBDRGH010000122.1:0-5003 GCA_043818015.1 Pseudomonadota bacterium | reverse complement strand
AATCCGGTTCGTTGTATTCATTTCCCTTGCTGAAACTGCTGTGTCTGGTGTAGGTTATATGTGACATCAATTACCAGAGTCAAAGTTACGTTCTCAGTCAGTTCACCCTGAAATATGAAAAATTTCCTTTGGAGCGAACATGAGTAGGATTTTTGGGGTACCCATCTTGGCGAAGTGAATGATAAGCATTTTCAGATGTTTGAGCCCAAAGGGCGAGTTTCTGAAAATGCCTGAAGTGAGTCATAGATGGGTCAAAAAACCTGCGCTTCGGAGCGGAAAAGGGAATTTTTCAGGACGAACTAGTTAGTTGTCTTTTCTATTTTAATCAATCTGCTGAGACGCTACCAGATTCTTCACTTCAGGACGCAACTCGTAGTTCGTATATTCATGATCTTCTCGTTGACCCCTGACTCCTTTAGACGGAGAACCGTCGGGACCGCCGCCATGAATGCGATAGAAGTCATCGCGAGTAATTCCAATATAGATCCGGTCTAGATAACGTCCATACTCGTATATTTCACCACGCAGTCGGCCTTCCACTTCATATCCTATTCGCTGGAGAGCACGGATTGAAGCAACATTTAGCTCGTGAGCCGTCCCAAACACTTTATTGATATTGAGATGATCAAACCCATGCCGGTGAATAAGTATGAAGGCTTCTTTCGCATGTCCCTTCCCCCAATATTCCTTTTCACCGATGATTAATCCAATCTCAGTGAATCGGTGAATAGGATTTATTTTGTGCAGAGCGCAGTTCCCAATATGGACATCACCCTCAATGGTCACGATCTCAATAACAACGTCGTTTTTTGACCGCGTCATTTGCTCATAGTATTCTTGAAAGGCCTCCAAATCCATGGGGAAAGCACCGTGCATCATATTTTGTGTGACCTCAGAATCGTTGAACCACTGGAAATAGTTCGAATCTATGCCATGTCGTTCCAGTCCGCGAAGATACACATTCTCTCCGATCAGAAATGGTCTTATCATCCTTTCCCCCTTAACAGTATCCCTCTTTACTTCCACTTTCATTTCTTGACCGGCCGCAGGCTGGTTCTCTGAAAAATCTATCAATTTGCTCTCGGGGATACTTTTCCAAAAGGAACATAGTTCTTGAAACGTCTCGTTTCTTGTCTTCGTCTCGTATTTACCTTCTCCAGGTATATGAAACCTGATAAGGAAGAGACTAATAAAATCTTCAAAATCTTAACCCGTTAGGCGATTTTGTAAGATAGGACCTTTCTTATCAGGGACAGTGGAGAAAAGGTAGGTGGAGTGATCACGATCGCTTGAACATGATCTGTGACCTTCTCCAGGCTCTCTTTGTGAAGAATCAATTCTTTTGTGAACGTGCTGCCTATCTTAACCACAGCGAAGGTAACGTCTGCCCACTCCACCAGATCGAACAGGGAAGGGGACATTATCCCGGATGGCGCATCTACCAGCACATAATCGTAATCGGAAAGATCTCTCGAACCTATATTCCTCGTGGACGTACTTTCTATGTTGAAGCCGGAGTGACCGCCATCAACCGGATTGGACCCTGGAGGGAGGAGGTCAGGGGTCAATCTTTGGGATATCTCATTATAGATATTTGTAGTATTGGTATTATAGTTAATTACTGCAACTTTCTTTCCCCTTTCAGACAAAGTCCGACCGATTTTACAGAGTAGAATGGCCTTCTCAGGGATTTCCTCGACGCTACTGAAAACTATCTTTCGAGTACGAGTGTCACTACCCGCAAAGGCCCGTTCTAAGCTTCTTCGTATGATCTTATCTTGCCCCGAAATGTTGACCATGTCAGGGAGATTTTTCCTCCTCCACTTCAGCATTACGTTTCCTAAAATGGGCATCCCTATCTTATCTTCTAGAGCTTTCATTTCATAAATCCTGTTGTCAAAAGCATCCAGACTTAAACCGAGTACAATGCCAGTGACGAGACCTATTAGTAATCCTATAAGAGCTATCTTCCTCCTATCTGGGCGTACAGGTGCCTCGGGAACCAGAGCACTATCCAAAACCGTAAAGTTAGAATATACATCTTCTTCAAGTCGACTTAAATCGTGCTGTTGGACGAGGGATTGATAGAGAGTATTCAGGGTCTCCATAGAGGAAAATTGCCTTTCGTACTTTTTAAACATTGTTTCGGAGTTACGGAGTAATGACTCCATTCTTTTAACCCTATCTTTTAGCTTGGTCCGATATTCCTTAAAATTTTCATCCAGATAATTTCTCAGGGCTACCGGGTAATAGTTTGCTATATCAACCGCACGCCTCGGATCAGTGGACTCATAAGAAATGACAATCGTCTCCATAAGATCGAAGACGGTGAGACCTCCTCGAATGGACAAGGCAGCCTTCTCGATCGATCTTCCTTCAGTCAAATTAAGATGTTTCGCAACGTCTTCGGCCACTGCTCTGCTTTTCAGTAAAGAGACAAGATTCTGGCCAGGTCCGCCGGCGGGAGTTAAGCCAGGGAGAGGAGTCTGCGACACCTGACCTCTCAGCAAACTGCTCAGCATTTGAACCCCGGTCATTTGAGTACGTGATGCTCCGGGCATTATGATGGTTGTAGATGCCCTATAAACGTTTGGTAGTTTCTTGGCATAAAATGCTGCTCCGACCGCAAAGGCCAGTGCGCAGATGATAATATAGATCTTTCTTCTATTAAGGATTCTCAAATATCTTAGGAGCATGTCAAAATATTCATCTTCATTTTTGGCCATAATCTGTCCTCTGCTTGGTTTACTCGGTTTCCTCTTATTCTTTTAACTCTGTCCCCAAAATTAGTCCAGAAAATAAAAGGTTGATTGCCGCCTTCAAGCTAATCTATATAAGATTCTCCAAAATCCCGAACACATCGAAGACACTTGGATTTTCAGGGACAAAACAATCCTCTGAGCTTTTGACAAGCAAGAAGGCATCATTCTGGGTGTGCTTTCCAGTAAATATGGGAGTTTCCGTAAGCGTTTCAGCCTGCAGGCGGGCCTTTAGATCAAACCCGCTATTAGGAATCAAAACTACGTCTGGAGCCCGGTCGAGAAGGAGGCCTGTGTATATGTCCTCTTTTCTATACACTTGATTTATAACTCTATCCCCTTCAACCTCCAGGGAATTAAAAATATCGAGCAAATCGCCAATAACAGCCTCTTTGTCCTTTTCCTTTACACCACCCCGCGGATACTTAGCCGCTGTGTTTACATAAATCCTGGCTGGTTCGAGGGCAAACGCCCGTGTATCTCCATCTATGTCATCATAGCTCGCAGCAGGATCTTCTCTTGTCTTTAGAAACCCGGTTTTTCTTAAGTAGTAGTTGATATGAATGGTTCTCTTCATCCGTTCAAAACCGTGATCAGAAAGGACGATCAGTGCATCTTCAGGTCGCATTCTGGTGGCAATTTCTCCAATCACTTGATCGATTGTACTAAAATATTGAAGAAAGGTTTTATGATACCCGTGGGTGTTGTCTTCATAAGCCGCCCACAAAAAGTGGCTAAGTCTGTCCGTGCCTGTAAAAACGAGCATGAAATAGTCCCAATCTTCCTTGCCCCAGAGGTAACGATACGTTTCAATCCTTGCTTCAAGGGTTCTGTTCAAATCCTCGATAAACAGTTCCAGCGATTGGTGACCTTTCTCAGAGTCCACGTCGATACGGTAATTCAACCTTCTAAGCTCTGGAACCAACGAGGGAGGATAGACGGCCTTTTCCAGGTCAAGGGCCACGAAACCAGAGATCAATATACCATTGAGTTCGCTAGCCGGGTAGGTGGAAGGTACATTGATGATGATAGATCTTCTCCCGTTCCTGTAGTTCCAGAAAGGTATTCCATACAAGTTGGCAAAATTGGGGAAATAGAGACGATAAGTTCCGGGAATTAAGTCCACGAAACCATATATCCCATGTTCACCGGGGTTCTTACCAGTTATTATAGAACTCCATGCCACTGAGGAGACATCTGGTATGGATGACTCCATTTGCCGAAGGGGATTTTCTTCAATTAATTTTGACATATTGGGCATAACGCCCCTTACCGATAAATCCTTTATCAGGGAATAAGGGACGCCGTCGAGACCAATAATGATTATGCGCTTATTTGTGTGAAGAAAAGTCATTGAGCCCTTTGAAAGATTATGTTTGTCTTGAAAAAGTATCCCTGAGCGCTAATTCATAGATTTTTTTGGGGACCCACCTTAGCGAGTGGAGTGTAGAAAATTCACTTGTTTGACTCGCCAGAGGCGGGGAGTTCGTGAATTTTCCATGGAGCGAGTTTAGATGGGTCAAAAAATGAATGCTGAAGCTAAAAGGGATGCTTTTTCAAATCTAATTTCTTGAAGTCTTACCGGGAAATTGGGGCAGTGATGATTCCTCCTGCACAAATCTCTCCAGTTCGGGTTAGAACGAATCTTCCTAGTTCTTCGATCTCATTGAAATCTTCAAAAACCACGGGGCCGTCAATAGAGATTACGACTTTGCCTACCTCAGTTTCTTCGAGAATCTTGCCATCGCGTTCGATGATCTCCAGTGTTGATGAATTTATTCTCGCTTCAATCTTTTCGATATGGCAGTGCTCCTCTGCGGTGGCACACCTTATGGTTAATCGATTATCAATTTGAAGAGGCCGTGTTGACATCCAAAAGATGCTGGCATTTACTCTCGTTCTTACTTCGGAGGGATATTGGAGATCGCAGACCACTTCTCCCCTTTTCAGATTGAGCTCATCTTGAAGGGTCATCCCGATGCTCTCGCCTGCTTTAGCCTCATCCTTCGTACTTTGATACACTTCGATTGATTCTATTTTAGTCGTTGCTTTGCTCGGTAAGATTATAACGTCACTTCCCCTTTGCGCTTTACCTGATGCAACCCTTCCGACTAGGATCTTCTTGTGATCCAAACTATAGACGTCCTGGATGGGAAACCGAAAAGGTCTGGCAGTTAGGTCTTCTTTGGGTTCTAACCGGTCCAACGCTTCTAAAATTGAAGGTCCAGTGTACCATCGTAGATT
>JBDRGH010000121.1:0-3037 GCA_043818015.1 Pseudomonadota bacterium | reverse complement strand
CTGGCAGAAGGGACGTGTAAAATTTCAAAAGATGACTTCGTGGGTAGGAACCGAGCTGAAGAAGGGGCCTCTCTGGGATCTAAAAGACCTCTGCCATTCCCTATTCAGGGATCGAAAATCAGAGATAGGAGTGTGTGAGATGTTGTTCGACTGGATCCTGGGTTCCATCTTTCATGAATGTATGAAGCTAAAGGAAGACATCTATCAGATAGAGGCTTACTGGCCAAGATATGAAGAGATCCAGGAAAATGAGGCTCTCCCCCTTGACATTAGGGAGATGATCAACGAATATGGTTTTGTCATAAAAAAAACTGAAGAAGATCTGAAAGGGGAGATGGAAAGGATCAATTATCTGTTTTCCAAGGCCACCTTCCAACTGAGGAATTTGTTACCTAATTATTCAAAAAACGGCTTACTAATAAAGTTTTTGATAGAAAATCCTACGATTGTAGATCGGGTTTTTGGCAAAAACTCTCTGGATCAAATCTTCGATTCAATGTACCAGAGAGGGTATGAAGATGCTTACTATGTAACAGGCACGGATCTCTTAGAGGGCGGTTGGTACGAAAAGGCTATCGAATTCTTTGAGAAGGTATTAGAGATTAATCCAAGCAATGCCGAGGCAAGAGAGAGTTTGAATAGGGTAATGGAAATTTGCGGGGAGTCACAACGTTCCAGCTAACAGTAAGACGACACGTCTCACTTAGGTCACTGCTTGTGAGATCTTACCATTAAAAGGTAGGGAACTTGTGCAGCTCTCAAGGGGAAGGTACTTATATGCGAAAGCCACTAGTTGGTATCGTTATGGGCAGTGATTCCGATCTACCCGTTATGGAAGAGGCCAAAAAGGTACTGGAGCAGCTGGGAATAGAGTACGAGATGACAATCTCTTCCGCCCATCGTTCTCCGGCTAAAACAACCAAATATGCCCAATCGGCTATTGAAAGAGGGATCGAGGTTATTATAGCTGGAGCTGGCGGAGCCGCACATCTGGCAGGAACCATCGCTGCAGAGACTGTTCTGCCCGTAATTGGTATCCCTATCGACTCATCTTCTTTGAGAGGCCTTGATGCCCTGCTCTCAACAGTCCAAATGCCTAGTGGCGTACCCGTTGCGACCATGGCTATTGGAAAAGCAGGGGCAAAGAATGCAGCAGTCCTTGCTGCTCAAATATTGGGGGTAAAGTACTCCACAATCAGGGATGAATTGAAGAAGTTTAAGAGAGACTTGGCCCTTCAAGCTGACAAGAAGGCAGAAAAGCTAAAGAGGCAGATCAAAGGGAGCCAGAGATGATTACACGGGGAATCAAAAGAAGGCTTATTGAAGCTTCTGTTTGGGCAGAGTCAGGGAGACCACTTGCCCTGAATTTCCCAGTTTGCCCAAGGCTTCTCCGTTATAAAAAAGGTCAATTCCTCCAGCATTCCCAATGAGTAGTTTAAACGTGTGGAGAGACTTCCAGGTAAGATTCTCTCCTGGTCTGAGTGTGACTTCGTAGGGCTCATTATCGTCGATTTGAATCCTCAACCAGGTTAACTCAGAAGTTTTGACTGAGAGGGTTTTCTCTTCTTCCGGAGGTTTAACCTTCTCCCCTTCTGATCGCGATGGTTTTGCCTCATCGGTCAACGAGACAATTGGTGCAGGTTCTTCGGGAGATTTATCCTCAGTTACAACGCTCTTTTCCGCCTCTTTGGGCAACGCGGGCGGAGGCGAAGATTCTATGTCTGGTAATGCGGGTTTCTCTAACGGCTTAGAGACAGGTACCGTATCGGTCTTAACCTCTTCGTTCTTTCCAGGGTTAAAATAAACAATTGCAAAAACAATGCAGATTGCGGCCACTGCTGAAGCTGCCAGTAAGGGTTTAGACAACAAAGCCTTTTCAGGTAGGGGAAGTTCACTTTCTTTACCCTTTTTCACACTATTTACATAGTTCCTATATCGGGCAACGACTTCCTCCTGATCCAAGCCCACGTATTTTGCGTAAGCCTGTAAGAAACCCTTGACAAAGACTTGAGCAGGTAATTTGCCCAAATCATCTCTTTCTAGTGCTTCCAAGAAGATCTTTCTGACTCTCGTGGTCGCCGAAATCTCTTCAAGAGAGATACCCCTTGATACTCTCTCTCTTTTTAGATATTCTCCGAAAGACTCCATAGTCCTCCACACAAGAATGCTAACAGGAATTTTGTGGAATTTAACACATATTAGAAATTCTCGCAACAAAAAGATTTCAGAACAAATGCGCATCAACCGGAAATTCACTTCAGGCAGAGTTTGGGTAAATATATAAAACTATTCTTGGACTTACTCGGGACGTTTAATTTCTCCCTTGATACAGGATGTATTCTCTGATATATTCCATTAAATTTCAACCGTATCTATAGAATCATTACCTCTCTAAAACCTTTTTCTTGCTATGTAAAGCATAGCTGAAGTTTTCCTAAACAGAAAGGAGACCTAGATGTTTTTTGACTCTCTCTTGGGTTTATTTTCCAATGATTTAGCTATCGATTTGGGTACGGCAAACACCCTTGTATATGTTAAGGGCAAAGGTATCGTCTTAAGTGAACCATCCGTAGTTGCCGTCCGAAGTGACTATGCAGGCAGCGCTAAAAAAGTCTTAGCTGTCGGCATGGAAGCAAAAAAGATGTTGGGAAGGACGCCTGGAAGCATAGTCGCCATTCGTCCTATGAAGGATGGGGTCATAGCCGACTTCGAGGTTACTGAGGCTATGCTGAGATACTTTATAACAAAGATTCACAACCGCCGAGCGCTAATACGGCCTAGAATGATTATCTGTGTGCCGTCAGGTATCACGCAGGTCGAAAAACGAGCTGTCAAAGAGACAGCTGAGTCAGCTGGTGCTAGAGAGGTATATCTAATAGAGGAGCCAATGGCAGCAGCTATCGGAGCAGGACTGCCCGTGAGTGAAGCGGTTGGGAACATGGTAGTTGACATAGGTGGAGGAACCACTGAAGTAGCTGTAATCTCCCTGTCTGGTATCGTCTATAGTCAATCTGTCCGCGTTGCTGGCGACAAGATG
>JBDRGH010000120.1:0-9590 GCA_043818015.1 Pseudomonadota bacterium | reverse complement strand
GTGATCCAAATGGTCTCTCATGCCTAAGCTGAAAGTATCTTTACACGCCATGTTGACACCACCTTAATCGTTGGTAGTTTTGGTTGTTCTATCGGCATCTCAATAAGATTACTTTAACGACAAAAGAAAAAATGATGGCAGGAGACTCAAAATAGAAAAAACCCAGTTACGAGGATAGAGGAGGTTGAAAAATGCCAATATATGAATACAGATGTGACCTCTGTAAAGAAGAGTTCGAGGAATTGGTCTTTGGAAGGTCTCCAGAGGTGAGTTGCCCGAAGTGTAGGAACACGAACGTTAGAAGACTGCTCTCCACCTTTAGCTTCAAGAGCGGTGGTGATTTTTCAAGTTCAGTTGGGTCGCATGGTTGTGATACTTGTTCATCAAGCAACTGCAGTTCGTGTCATTAAAGTCAATCCATCACGCTCTTTTTCTCTCAGGGAAAGAGGTCGAATGAAATACTACCCAATAAACCTGGACATAACAGATAAACGCTGTGTTGTATTGGGTGGAGGCGCCGTTGCTGAAAGGAAAGTAGAATCACTTTTAAAATGTAGAGGGGCAGTTACCGTAATAAGCCCTGTTCTGACTCCCCGACTGAAAGACCTTCTCTCCCGGGGGAGAATCCAACACGTAGGGAGAAACTACCAGAGGGGAGATCTCGATGGTGCCTTTCTAGTTTTCGGTGCCACCAATGATTCTGCAGTAAATGCGGAGGCAAGCGAAGAGGCTCATAAAAAGGGGACCTTAGTTAATATAGTTGATACACCAAAGAGATGTAACTTTATCGTCCCTTCCGTTGTAGATCGAGCGGATCTGGTTATGACCATTTCCACCAGTGGGAAAAGCCCTGCTCTCGCGAAGAAGATAAGGAAAGAACTGGAAGTTACCTATGGAGAAGAATACAGTATCTTTCTGACTATAATGGGTGCTGTTCGTGAAAGGCTGCTAAAGACGGGTACCGATTCAAAGAGTAACAGACGGGCGTTTTACAGACTGATACAATCAAGTATGCTCGATCTTATTAGGGGAAGAAAGAAGGAAGGGGTAAATACTATACTTAAGGATATTCTCGGTGAAGGTTACTCTTTAGATGAATTGAGAATCACTTTCTAGGCACTAGAAAGGATCTGAAGAATGAGTACACTGTTTTTCAAGATCGTATTGGTCTTTTATTTAGCCGGAACATTTAGCTACCTCTTGTACCTGTTTAAGCAAAGACCCCGTATTTCCAGGGCTGCCACTGTTATCCTTTCTAGTGGTTTTGCTTTTCATACCATAAGTTTAATTTTGAGGTATCTTGAAGCAGGCTACACCCCCATCACCAACCTATACGAAGCACCCTCATTCTTAGCATGGGGAATAGTTGGTGTCTATCTGTTTACTGAGTTTAAATATAAGATTACTTCTCTCGGCTCCTTTGTTTCCCCTGTTGCATCCATCTTAATCCTTGTCTCTTCTGTCTTTTCCAAAGAGATTGGTCCTCTCTCACCTGTCTTGAGGAGCTTCTGGTTACCCATTCACGTGATTCTGGCCTTTCTTGGTGATGCCATTTTTGCCCTGGCGTTCTGTGCTGGAGTCATGTATCTGATACAGGAGTACCAGATAAAGTCAAAGAAGATTGGCCCGTTTTACTATAGGCTACCCTCCTTAAAGCTACTGGATGATATAAATCACTACTCTCTATCTATAGGGTTTCTCTTACTGACGATGGCAATGATTACGGGCTCAATATGGGCAAGGCACGCCTGGGGTGCTTTCTGGAGCTGGGATGCTAAGCAGGTCTGGTCATTGCTTACATGGGTTTTTTACGCAGCCTTGCTGCATGGAAGGATAAACATAGGTTGGAGAGGTAGGCGGGCTGCTCTTCTCGCAATCGTTGGTTTTTTCGCAGTTATATTTTCGTTTCTTGGAGTAAATACACTACTTTCGGGCCTGCATACGTTCGATAGATGATCAAGTTAGTTGGCTTGCAACAAACTTGAGGAGTCAGAAGTCAGAATGGAAATAATTTTCTTCTGGATGCTGGCTCCTGACTTTTGAACCCTGAGTAGGTACGGTATCAAATGCACATAATCGCAGTAGGGTTAAATCATAAGACGGCTCCCGTTGAACTGAGAGAAAAGTTACACTTTCCATCAGAGACTATTGAAGAGCCTCTGAAAAGAGTATCAAACCTCTCGCAGGTCAGCGAAGGTTTGATACTCTCCACGTGCAACCGGGTAGAAGTTCTGGCAGTTACCAAGGATGTTGAAAAAGGAATAGAGGAGATCAAGGATTTCCTGTCTTCTTATCATAACATATCGATGAGCCAGTTAGATCCGCATCTTAAGTCTTATAACTCTCATGATGCTATCGAACATATATTCCAAGTTGCGTCTGGTTTAGACTCTATGGTTTTGGGAGAAACTCAGATTTTGGGCCAATTGAAGGAAGCTTACAGTCTGGCTACCACATGCAAAACGTCCGGGGTGATCCTCCATAAATTCCTCCACAAGGCCTTTTCAGTCGCCAAGAGGGTGAGGACAGAGACCCGAATCGCTACATCTGCGGTATCTGTAAGCTATGCCGCCGTTGAACTGGCCAAGAAGATATTTGATACCTTAGCACAAAAGGTTATCATGCTTATTGGTGCCGGGGAGATGTCTGAGCTGGCAGCCAGACATTTACTCAAGTACGGAATTAAGGACATTTTGATTGCAAATAGGACATATGGCAAGGCAGTAAAGTTAGCAGAAGAGTTTGGTGGTAGACCTGTTGCTTTTGAAGATCTTACGACGTACCTCGACCAGGTTGATATTGTGATCAGCTCTACCAACTCTCCTTATTACACGATACGGCATGATGATGTGATGAGAGCCCTGAAGGCACGAAAGTACCTGCCTATGTTCTTCATTGATATTGCCGTGCCGAGAGACATCGAGCCCACGATAAACGAGATCAGTAATGTATATCTTTATGATATAGACGATCTCCAGGGAGTCGTTGATGCCAACATAAAAGAGCGGCAGGAAGAGGCAAAAAAGGCCCAGAGGATAATCGATAAGGAGATAGAACAGTTCAAAAAATGGTTGGCAAGTTTAGCTGTCGTTCCTACAATTATCTCACTCAGGGAAAAATTCGAGGAGATTCGAAAAAAGGAGGTAGAAAAGAGCATTTCCATCTTGGGAAAAGGCGGAGAGATCGACAGAAAGACATTAGATAACCTGACCTCTTCAATTGTTAACAAAATCCTTCACGGTCCTGTGACTCACCTAAAGGGGAAAGAGGATACCCGCGATGGAAATTACTATGTTGACGCTATTAGAAAGCTATTCGGTCTAGAAGAATAAATGGAAGAGACCGACAGAGGAATCGGACTAATCGGATACGTAAAGCGTATTTTGTGCTTGACATGAAAAAGGTAAGATGTTTTAATCAGTTAATAGGTTACACATGGTTTACAGACGATAGTTAAATGCTTTGCCTTCGGGGTGTGGATTTCGCCTTTCGTATTTGCTCCAGAGATGCCACTGAGAGTCCCAATCCATAGGGACAACCCTTCGAACCTGATCTGGGTAATGCCAGCGTAGGGAAGCGGCAAATATCAAAAAGCAATATAGGGGCGGAAGTCCTGAAATTCCGTTCAGAGAGGTTTTGTGGGACGAGCCGTATCCTCCGAAAGGGTACGGCTCATCGTTTTTCAGAGGGCTACCAAATACCTGCGTAGGGGCTAACGGGAGACCTCGAGATGGTCTGGAGTTTCCGGAGTTTCTCGCGAAGTATTTTCGGAATACCATGATGTCATTAGTAATCTGGCATTATTTAAGTGAACCCCTTTATCCCTTCGCTCAGTGCTTCCGCAGTGACCCTTTCGGGGCTTGCAGGTGGGGAATACTTTCCCTTTCCAGCCTCTTCGGGCTGGCTTTCCCCTTCCTGCCCACCCTTGATGGGTACCCCACTGCTCCAGCAAATTTCGCCATGAGACAAAGGAGTTCACTAAGCCCAGGAAACTCCTGCAAGCAAGTCTGTTGACGAGAAAGGGGAATCTTTGTCGTGAAGAGGATACTAACAATAGCAGGGTCTGATTCTGGGGGAGGAGCGGGTATCCAGGCAGATCTGAAAACCATTGCCCTCCTCGGTGGTTTTGGGATGAGTGTGATTACTGCCCTGACTGCGCAAAATACGCTGGGGGTTCAAGACATCTATCCCCTCCCCCCTGAATTTATAGGAAAACAAATTGATTCTGTTATGACGGATATAGGTGTTGATGTCGTGAAAACTGGAATGCTGGTTAACTCAGAGGTGATTGACGTCGTCGTCCGCAAGATTAAAGAGTACAGAGTAGAAAAACTCATTGTGGATCCAGTGATGGTAGCCAAGGGAGGCCGGGCTTTACTCTCCGAGGATGCACTCGATACTTTTGCCAACGAGCTGATGCCTTTGGCCTTTCTCGTTACTCCGAACTTGCCCGAGGCCTCAGCTATATGTGGTAGGCCAGTCGAAAATCTAGACGAAATGAGGCAAGCTGCCAAGGATATCTACCAGAAGGGAGCAAGAAACGTATTGATCAAAGGTGGACATCTGTCGGGAAGGCCAATAGACATACTCTTTGATGGGGAAGCGTCCGTTGAATACGGTGCCGAGAGGGTACCTACCGAGAACACCCATGGGACTGGCTGCGTATATTCTGCAGCTTTGGCTTGTGAGATTGCAAAGGGTAACCATATTCACGAGGCAGTAAGGAATGCCAAAGAGTTTGTGACGAGTGCCATTAAAAACTCACTGCCCCTCGGGGGTGGGCATGGTCCCAGCAATCCTTACGCTATCTTCTCTAAGGAGATTCAACGGTACCGTGTGATTTCCGAAATTAAAGAAGCAATTAGAATACTGAAGAAAGAAAAGATAGGACACTTGATACCAGAAGTTCAATCGAATCTCGGCATGGCCCTTCCCTGCGGAGAGAACATTGAAGACGTGGCTGCTGTTCCCGGCCGTATTGTCCGTCTTGGAGATACAATTGCTACCGTATCAGACCCTGAATTTGGAGCATCTCGGCATATAGCCAGAATAATATTGACTGTGATGAAATACCAAGGCGACATGAGATCGGCTATGAATATAAAATACTCAAGCGATATTATTGAAAGATGCAAAGATAGAGAATTAAAGGTGAGGTATTTTGACAGACGAAAGGAACCAGCCCATGTTAAGGAAGTAGAAGGGTCTTCTCTGGAATGGGTAATGGAGAATGCCCTGAAGGAAAGAGAGGGTATGCCAGATGTGATCTACGATACCGGGGACGTAGGTAAAGAACCCATGGTAAGAGTATTGGGCAGAGATGCCAAGGAGGTTGTTGGGAAAGTCCTGAGGATTGCAAAGTAAACGGTCATAAGGAAGAAAGTCCGTTCCGAAGTAACTAACTTGCGATGGAGGGGAAAAAGGTGACTCAACTATCAGATGCCAGGAAGGGAATAATTACGGATGAGATGGAGACGTGTGCTCTTCATGAACATGTGGAGCCAGAGTTCATACGCCGGGGTGTTGCAGAGGGCAATATAATTATCGCCCATAACACGAGACACAAATCTATAAAGTCTCTGGCCATTGGGAAGGGGTTAAGAACCAAGATAAACGCCAACATAGGCAGCTCTAAAGACCACGTCGATATTCATGAAGAGTTGGAAAAGATGAGAATAGCCATCAAGGCAGGTGCGGATACGATTATGGACTTGAGTACAGGGGGACCAATAGATGAGATAAGAAGGGCGATCATAGAAGAATCCTCAGTCCCTATTGGGACGGTCCCTATCTATCAGGCGGCTGTCGAAACCGTACAGAACAGGAAAAAGTCCATAGTGAACATGACGGTAGAGGACATCTTTCAAGTAATAGAGAAACACGCTGAAGATGGTATTGACTTTATTACCGTTCATTGTGGTGTAACCCGCGAATCTATTTCCAAACTCAAACGAGAAGGTCGACTGATGGATATAGTGAGTCGAGGGGGGGCATTTTTAGCCGAGTGGATGGCTTACAATGACAAAGAGAACCCCCTTTTTGAGCACTTTGATCGTCTACTCGAGATAGTCAAAGCATGCGACGTCACGCTTAGTCTGGGAGATGGGCTCCGACCTGGTTCCCTGGCCGATGCCACGGATAGGGGACAGGTTCAGGAACTGATCCTTCTCGGGGAACTTACGGAAAGGGCTTGGGCTTCGAATGTGCAGGTTATGATTGAGGGGCCGGGGCACGTACCTATGAATCAGATTGAAGCAAATGTCCTTTTAGAGAAGAGATTATGCCATGGTGCACCGTTCTATGTTTTAGGACCATTGGTCACCGATCTGGCTCCCGGATATGACCATATCACGTCTGCTATTGGGGGAGCCATTGCCGCATCAGCGGGTGCAGACTTTCTTTGCTATGTGACCCCTTCAGAACATTTAGGCCTGCCCACTATTGAAGACGTGAGAGAGGGGGTGGTCGCCGCAAGGATCGCTGCCCATGCTGCCGATATAGCAAAGGGGGTCAAAGGTGCTATGGAAGAAGACAACAAAATGGCCATGAGTCGAAAGAGACTGGATTGGGAAAGCCAAATTAACCTGGCTTTAGATCCTGAAAAAGCCAGAAGCATAAGGGACAGTCGCAACCCCGAAGATAGTGATGTCTGTACTATGTGCGGGGAATACTGTGCCATCAGGGTCTCCAGTAGAGGGCTAAAGTAGCCCTCCCGCTCAAATCCCTTTTCGCTCTGTCCCAAACCTTTGGATCATCTCCAAATTAGTTCGTCCTGAAAAATTCCCTTTTCCGCTTCCTAGAGCAGGTTTTTTGATCCGCCTCTGGCGGGTACCCCACAAATCCTGTTCACCTGTCTGCGTGCCTGCCTGTGCCAGCACGGCAGACAGGCAACGCACAGGCAGATGTTCGCTCCAAAGGGAATTTTTCATTTTTCAGGGTGAACAAATCAGTTGACGGATTAAGAGGATTCAAGGGGGCAAGGAGTCAGGAAGTCGACCTTTGTTGGCCAAATACTGTACAACAAACCGCAGGTAATGAAAAGAGAGTTTAAAAGGCACATGCGGCAAGGGGATATAGAATGACTACAGAAGAACTCATCGGTAAGGTTAAAGACATCAAAAAGAAAAGAGGATTAACCCAAGGCAGATTAGCTAAACTGCTTGACGTCGATCCTAAATACATAGCCTCTATTGAGGATGGTCATACGAGGGGTGTTCCGGTGAATATCTTGAGTAAGATTGAAGATACCATCGATTATCTTGAGGATGTATAGAGTATGAAAAAGGCCACTCACAGAAAGACCATGGGCAGTAAAAGGTCAAAGGATCACACAGGGTATATAGGGGACAAAAGAGAGATTTTAAAGATGGTTCCAAAATTGAGGAAGGTAAAAAAACCGAAAACCTGAACAATTTTCTTGAAATATAAAACATTCCGCTATATACTGTCCCCTACTTTGGCCAACCGAACCTGAACATCTGCACCAGAGCATGAATTCCATCTCTTTCCAATTCCATCTGAACCGGCTCCTTCTATAGAAGGGTGATCTTCCGAGGCTGTGCACGCGCCTTTTTTGGCCCAACGAAGTTTATCCCTTGTGTCAAAGAGACTATTTACGAGAGCTTTGAAAAAGTACCCCTTTTCGCTTCAGCATACATTTTTTGACCCATCTAAGCTCGCTCCATTGAAAATTCACAAACTCACCCTTCGGGCTCAAACATGTGAATTTTCTACATTACGCTCCCCAAGGTGGGTTCCCCAAAAAATCTATGAATTCGCTGTCAGGGGACTTCTTCAAAGCCTTGGCAGGTTATGCAAAGGTCTCGAAGTGACTAAATGTGGTCTAAAAAAATCGTTTATCTGGTTACCATGGCAATCCTGGAGAGGGCCAGCGAAGAACTCCAGACCGACCCGGGGAGCACCTTAAACGAGGGCAATTAAGTTCGATCCGAAGACACAGAGGAGGTCACAATGAGTACACCAGTTGAAAAAATGGGAAGGGGAAAAATCACGGAAGCATATAGAGAGGGGGCCACTGATTTCACAACTACCTCAGGAATTCCAGTCAACGAAGTTTACACACCCAATGACATCTCCCATATCGAGTTTGATAGCGACATTGGTCTACCCGGTCAATATCCCTTTACGAGAGGTCATCATCCCAAAATGTATAGGGGTAAACTCTGGAACATCCGGCAGATCATCGGGCTATCAACACCAAAAAGGCAAAACGAGAGGCTCAAGTTTGCGCTATCGCAAGGCGCAAATGCTGTGGACTGCGAAATGGACAGCCCAACATGGTACGGCATCGAGCCTGACCAGCCCTATGGTGAAGGTCAATTCGGGGTTTGTGGTGTTGCCTTGCATACCTTGAGAGATGTTGAGGCTATGACTGAGGGTCTTCCCATGGACGAGTTAAGCATGTGCTGGAATTATCCTCTCCCCGCTCTATCTCAGGCTTATATACTGACCGCCAAGAATCGGGGGTATAATATCAGCGACCTCAGAGTAGTCCATTCGGCATTATACCTTCATATTTTTGTTTACACACCCAGCTGGCCTGAAGTTCTATATGTTGATGGCCGCTTCTCTACACTCGCAAGATGGGGTAATGATTTCTGTGAGTATATACTAAGGAATTTGCCAAAGTGGAACATATGGTACGCTGACGGAGCTGCCTTCTGCGAGTCAGGTGCAAACGCAGTTCAAGAAATTGCGTTCATAATTGCCTGCCGAGATGAACTGATTCGAGAGATGCTGAGGAGGGGTGTTGACATAAATGCCATAGGTCGGGGCTTGAGCCCTACAGTTGCCTTGGACCGAGATTTCTTTGAACATATAGCCAAACTGAGAGCGGCTCGGAGAATTTGGGCGCGGACCATGAAGGAAAAGTGGGGTGCTACAGATCCTAAGGCAATGTGTTTGCGAGCGCATGGAAATGTCGTGGGCACTGTCTGCACCCGTCAACAACCACTGGTTAATATCGCGCGCGGGGCTATCGCTGGTCTGGCCGGCATTCTTGGTGGTTGCATGGGCCTCCAAGTCGCCTGTTACGACGAAACATGGTCCACTCCGACTGAGGAAGCAGAAAGAGTGGCGATAAGGACCCAGCAGGTGTTACGTTACGAATCAGGAGTTACCAGTGTCGCCGACCCTCTGGCGGGTTCTTATTATGTAGAATGGTTGACCTCGAAGCTCGAGGAAGAAATTCAAACGGTGGTTGACAAGATAGAAGGGATTGGGGGCTGGATGGCGGCGCTCCAGAGTGGCTGGGTTCATGAAGAGGTAAAAAAGGGGTTATTGGATATTCAGAGAAAGATTGATAACGGAGAGAGAACCGTCGTAGGTGTAAATCGTTTCCAGATACCACCTGAAGAGGACTTCAAACCGAAGCTGTATGCTCCGGATACTTCAGACATTGATCAATATCTCAAAGAGTACCGAAAGTTTAAGGAAACGAGGAATTATAAAAACCTTAAGGAGAAAATCAAGAACGTACAAAAGGCAGCTTCCGATCCCGGCACAAATCTCGTTCCTTATGTATTCGAGGCCCTGGAGGCCGATGCTACTTTTGCGGAGATAATTGGTGT
>JBDRGH010000119.1:0-6055 GCA_043818015.1 Pseudomonadota bacterium | reverse complement strand
CTTGCCGGACAACTCCTGAGCTTCTTTGAGAAGCTTTTCATCTAAAGTTACACTCATCCTCATAAGCACTCCTTTATCACCAAAGATATGCACCATTCTAACACACCAAATAATTGCATGTCAATGACTTTTTGAAACGTGACTATAAGAACAAGTCTTAGGGTTAACTCTCCATTGCAGACAGAGTTCTTCCAATTCTGTTACATGACCAAAGCGGTGTTATCCCCCAAGTACGTGCGGGAGTTGGTAGAATGACACTGAAATGTCGATTTTAACTCGAACGTTGTAGTGCTGATGTGGTAAAGTCCAGAAAAACTACATCATTGTTATATGTTAGAATGTGTATTCCCGGTGATGACTCAGGAAGGGTATCTTTCACGATCATATGCTATACCCCCTCTCTTTACTGAAGTTTCCCGAGTTTCTGGCGAAGTATTTTCGGAACACCTTGAGTTCATTAATAATCCGGCATTATGTAAGTGAACCCCTTTATCCCTTCGCTCAGGTACTTCCGCAGTGACCCTTTCGGGGCCGGCAGGTGGGGAATACTTTCCCCTTCCAGCCTCTTCGGGCTGGCTTTCCCCTTCCTGCTCACCCTCTATGGGGTACCCCACTGCTCCAGCAAATTTCGCTCAGAGACAAGGGGGTTCACCGAAAATTTGGGAAACTCCGGCTCTCTTTACTCTTGACTTTTTATCCATTATGCATCAAATAGGAGATGTGTCCTTAGGGAATACTAAATGACTATCTGGTCTCTTAAACGAGACAACGAGGTAAGGGAAACATGGAAGAAAACAAAAGAACATCGAAGCCCGCTTGCCAGATTTGCGGCAAGACCGACAAACGGTCTTTGTTGCGGGCAGCGGTCGTGAGGCCGGCAATATTAGACAGCATACAGCGCGAACTGGGATCATGGGACGAGTCCGGTTGGATTTGTTTGGACGATCTCCAAGCCTATCGACTCAACTACGTTCGATCCTTGCTCGCGGTAGAAAAGGGGGAATTGAGCCAGCTCGAACAGGAGGTACTCGAGAGCCTAAAGCAGCATGAAATACTTTCGCGAGACCCAGAGGCTGATTTCGAAACCCACCTCACTATCGGGCAGCGGGTCGCCGACCGAATGGCGGATTTTGGGGGAAGCTGGATATTCATTTGTTTGTTTACGCTGATATTGTTTGCTTGGATGTTTGCTAATTCGTACGTGCTTGTTACGAGGCCATTCGATCCCTATCCATTCATACTTTTGAACTTAATTCTGTCAGCTCTTGCAGCCGTCCAAGCACCGGTCATCATGATGAGTCAAAATCGCCAAGAAACTCGGGACCGGCTACGAGCAACAAATGACTATCAAGTCAACCTAAAGGCCGAATTAGAGATAAGGCATTTGCACCAGAAGATTGATCATTTGCTTTCCACACAGTGGGAGAGACTGGTAGAAATTCAAGAAATCCAGATGGAACTAATCAATGAGATTCGCTCAAGGAAATAGTTTATTCCAGTTAACCAGGAAAGCACAAACCACCATTAACGCTCAGAGTTTGACCGGTTATTTGGTCTGAAGCCTCTGATGCCAGGAATAAAGCGGCCTCTGCAATATCATTTGCCCTCAAGGGGAACGGTTGTTTTTCCATAGCTCTTTGAAATACCTTTCCCGCGGGGCCTGCAACGACCTGGTCCAGGCCGGGGGTATCCCTTGTGACTGTGGTTGAAATAGTATTGACCCTTATCCCCCATCTGGCAAACTCACTGGCCAAAACTTTCGTCGTTAGAACTAGAGCTGCTCCCGCCCCACCAGGTAGAGATTCGCCAGGAGTCGGCCAGCGGCCTGCGTCGGTTCCTAAGAGGACAATCTTCCCCGATTTCCTTTCAATCATATGGTCCAAGACTGTTCTAACGCAGTACAACCTGCTCAAATATTGGCTGTTGATATAATCGATATAGTCATCAGGGTCAAGTTCTCTGAAAAAGTTTGGACTCGCTATGGGAGCCCCGTGTTTACCACTTCCACCGCTTACGACCAATATATCGATCTTGGACATTCTCTCTAATACTCGACCTGCCATCTCTTTCACTTCATTGTAGATCATTATATTAGCTTTTTCAAAGATAGCCTCTCTGCCCATGGCCTTTATCTCATTTACTGTTTCCATCCCAGACTCTGAATGTCTTCCATTGATAACAACAGTAGAACCATTCTCGGAAAACTTTAGAGCGATGGACCTTCCTATTCCCTTGCTCGAACCCGTGATTAAAGCCACCTTGCCATCCAGCTTTGCACTCATCTTCTCCTCCTGGTTTGTCTATTAGGTTACTCTTCTACCAATTGGATAATTTTCTTAGTAGTTCATCCTGAAAAATTCCCTTTTCCCCTCACTCGAATCTCTGACGCCTCGACTCCTTGCACCCCCTCGATCCATCAACTGATTTGGAGATGATCCATTTTTAATTCTTTGTACTCTACCTCAAGCCTGTCAAATAAGAAATTGCCCAGGAAACAGAGGGTAGAGACAGAAATTACTACTTCAGGCGATTGTCTACTATGAACCTCTTTGCTCGCTCTTTGCGTACGAGGGCTCTCTTACCCATGATCCTAATCTCAGGACGGATAAGATAGCCCTTTTTTATGTTTTTTGAGATGAGAGCTATATCGATCAGGGACTGAACTATTTTGTCCTTAAGTAGTTTATCTTCTTTTATTACCTCCACTTCCACCGTCATGGCGTCTCTATGATCATCGTCGCTCAGGGTTACCTGATAATCAACAACATCCGGAAAGGTACAGATCACATCGTCGAACAGGGATGGGTAAATTTTGTCCCCCATTCCGATTGTAACAATTGACTTTGTCCTTTTCTTTATCTTGTCTATCCTTTGAAGGCTCAAGGCCCCGCATTGGCACGGTTCGGTGACTATCCTTCCTATATCACCCGTCAAGTATCTAATCAAAGGCATCCCTTCTCTGTCCAGGTTTGTAAAGGCGAGCTCCCCTTCTTCTCCATCATGCACGGCCTCTCCAGTCTCTGGATTCACAGCCTCAAACATGAAGTTGGTTTCATCGAAATGAAAACCTTCGTGAAACTGGCATTCTATTGCAGCTCCCAGTCCAGTCTCCGTCATTCCGTAGTGATGATAAACCTCCCCGCCCCAAAGATCTTCAAGGTTCCCCCTCATAGGGTCAGAAAGATACTCCGACGTAATAAAGATTACCTTCATCCCGATCTCTTTAAGATTATGGGATTCTCTTGTTTCCTGCGTCAGTCTGTGGATTCGGAAGGCGGATCCCATTATCATGACGGGCCTGGCAGTCTCAATTGCCGTTAGCTGGGACTCGATGTCAGCTTTGATATCACCGATGACAGGGATATGTCCCATCTTTTCGACACCTCTTCCTATCAATTGGGCCTGGCTCATTGGAGTCCCGTCTGGCATTAATATGTACACAACAGACCCCGTTCCGGCAATACCCGCACAGGTCAAGGCAGTTTTCATAATGGCGGCCATAGTGTCTGTTATCGCCTCTAGGTCTTTTTCACTGAAAAAGACCTTTTTGGGTGCACCGGTACTGCCTGAGGTGGCAAGGGTGAACACCCGTGCAACCTCCGTCTGAGAGACACACAGAAAGCGATACGGTGCATCTGTTATATCTGCTTGCTGAACCAATGGAACATGGACAAGATCATCGAGGGATGTTACTTCGCAGGAATTGAAGTTTTTTAAATCAAATATCTTTCGGTAAAACGTAGAATTTTCATACGCATAGGGTCAGTATCTTCCGTAGCTTGAACAATTGGTAAGCCCTTAGCGTTTCCCGTGGGGCCTTGTTAGAATTTTCTTTTTCTCTCCACGTCACGAATTCAAGATCTCTCTCAACCCTATCGCGTACCCATTGCTCTAAATACATATTCGGTACTCCCCTATTCGCGTTGTGAATATGTCATGGTCATTGCCTAGAATTTGTCCTCGTGCAGCCTTCGTCCACTGATGCTGGTGAGATAGTAAGAACAGAAAGGGATTAGTCGTCTGGAAGGGCTGACTACGTGGATGCAACACCCCCGCAGCCTCTCCAGGTCAATAGTCCAAACGTCCTGGAATGGCATTCCTGATATCGAAAGGTAATGGCTATCTGCCCTCTCAAAGAATTCTGCCCATGACCCCTCTTTTCCCTTGCAGCATCCCGTATCTTTCTCCACAAATCTACACCGTCTGTCTATAAACGTCCTGACGTGCTCAGCAGGGGAGGGACCGAATTGATCAGAATCTCGCTCATAAGCTTTTCTCTGGGGAAAGTCAACGGTAGCCTTCAATGTGTTTTCTTTGGTAAGCACAAAAAAACCGGAAAAACCGCAGTGTGAGTCTTTCCGCCTCCGAGGTACGAAGTTGCTGGCTCTTATCTCGCCCTCTGTCTGGACTTCTAATGCTCGTAACACATCCGGTATAGTGGCCCTGTCCTGATCGTCCGGTGCCTTGGGATATCTTCCGAAATAGCTTACTGGTTGAAAGTGAATACTCTTTACGATGGGTATCCATTTCTTGGCAAATCTCACAATGTCACCTATCTGGTGATCATTTATACCAGGAATTAGCGTGGGCACGAGGGCCACTCCTACCTTCAGATCGAGGCAGTTTTGAATCGCCTGAAGCTTATGATCAAAGAGGTTTGCCCCCCTCGTAAAACGATACACGTCATCTGATACGCCATCGAATTGGAGATAGACAAGATCAAGACCGCTATCTTTCAATCGTTGTAAGTATTCTTTTTCTCTCGCCAACCTTATACCGTGCGTGTTCAACTGGATGTGATAGAACCCCATTTTTTTTCCCATGGCCACGATATCAGCCAGGTCATCCCGAATGGTGGGTTCTCCGCCACTCAGTTGAACGGGATACGGGCCTCCAGCTTCAAGAACAGTTTGGTACATTTCCTTGACTGTCTCAATGCTCGGTTCCCTCAGGTTTTTTTCGGAGCTTGCAAAGCACACCGGGCAGTTTATATCACACCTATGCGTAACTTCCATGAGAGCCGTGCATGTCTCTCCCTTGTGTTCCGGACAGAGCCCACAATCATGGGGGCAACCCATATTGGATGTGGAAAACCTCGCCTCTGAACCAGGGGCATCTTCTCCACTCCCCCATTCTTCATAGAGTTTGGCATCACGCCAAAGGAGGGCCCTGAAGGAGCCATGTTCCCGGCAGCGCTTCTCGAGAACGACATTATTCTCAAAAACGGTCCTTTTTGCCGCTATCTTGGCCAAACAAACCGGACAGAGACTTTCAGTTTCTCCTAAATGCATTGACACCTACCTGAACCTTGATGGGGTATTTTTTTGCTAACCTGGGTTGGTAAAGGAGAGAAGAGCATAGCCTGGCTTTGCCTGCTTCACGAGTGGCTGCCAGACATTTTTTGAACTCGCTCCACAACATCCTGTTTCAGAGATACAGGAATCTTGAAGAAGCTTTCTTGAAAAGGTCTCGAAGGAACCAAAACGGAGGAGTATCTGGTAAGCCATTCTCTTCATCTCCTCCGAATGATCTTCTACATACGTATCCTGAAAACCCACGTCTTCAAAAAGCCTGATATAGCCTTCCACGGATTCGGCCCCGGAGATACATGATGCGAATGTTATCTGATTGTTCGGTCTGTTGCTTATCTCAGATCGAAGTATAACATCCGAGATAGCCAGCTTGCCTTGCGGTTTCAGGACCCGTTTTATTTCTTTAGCAGCACCCTTCTTATCAGGCAAAAGAGAAACAGAACACTCACTTATGACCACATCGAACACTGAATTCTTGAAAGGTAGCACTTCCCCGTCCCCCACCACAAAGCGAACCTGAACCGGTAATCCGTTGCTTCCAGACCTCTCCCGTGCTAGAGAGATTAACCTCGAAGAAAGGTCGATGCCAAAAACCCGGCAGCCATACTTCTCTGACAAGAAACACGAGGTAACTCCCTTGCCACACGCTATCTCCAGGGCAAGAGATCCACCGTGTATGCCGGCGAGTTCGGCTACCCTCTCTGTTAGAGGCAATCCGCCGGGCCGAAACGTATCCCCCATAG
>JBDRGH010000118.1:0-3007 GCA_043818015.1 Pseudomonadota bacterium | reverse complement strand
TTCCTGAACTTCTATTATCTTCCGATTCTGTTAGCTGGTTTTTTTCTTGGCCGCAGGACGGCTGTCCTGTTTGGCTTCTTTTGCGTACTTCTGGTGGGCATTTTCTACGTAGCTGTTCCTCAGTTTTTCTCAAATGTCTTGCAGGATTTAGATATCATAATGAGCCTCACCATATGGGGTTCATTTCTCATGCTGACGAGCTACATCGTCGGTACCCTGTTTGAGGACAAGGAGGAGAGAATCCACGATCTGAAACATGCCTACTTAGGTGTTTTAGAGATTCTCTCTAAATACCTGGAGTCTACTGATCGTTACACCAAGGGACATTCTATTAGGGTTGCCAACATTGCTACCGAGATAGCGATTGCTATGGAGCTTCCCCGGGCTGAGGTTGAAAATGTGAAAGCTGCTGCTCTCTTACATGATATCGGGAAGGTGGATGTCAGCATGGACCTCATTCGAAAGGCTGCCTCTTTGAATGACGAGGAGAAGAAGGAGGTTGATACCCATTCAGAAAAAGGGGCAAAGATTTTGGAGAGCGTGGGGAATGTTCTCAAGGAAGCTGTTCCTATAGTTCTAATCCATCACCGATGGTATCGAGATATTTACGGTGATAGTGATCGTTCGCTAACAAGTGAAGCCAAGGTAGGGGCTTGCATTATAGCTGTAGCTGATACCTATGATGCGATTACTTCTGATAGGTCTTACCGTGCCGGAAAGACTCCTGCGCAGGCACTTGAGGAGATTGAAAAGGAATCAGGAAACCAATTTCACCCGGAAGTAGTGAAGGCTTTTGGAAGGGTCCTTGCTGTCAGGGTTGAAGACTTCGAAGGTAACGTCATCTCAATAAGATAAACAATAAAAAGTGGGTAGAAGTGAAACATTTATTCAGCGGGCACGTAAAAGGGGGGGGTTACATAAGCCTCGCTTCTCTTTCTTATAATAAGTTCAAGAAGTAGAGAGTTAGACACAAGAATAGAGAAACGGGTTGCGGTTTTGATATTCTTGTCATATTACTGTTATACTTTTTATAATTCGTTGAAAAGTTCATAAAGGGAAACCTCCATGTCCACCATGACACTCCTCCACGCAGTTCATACCTTGGACAACCGAATGTTGCTTCCTGCCGGTACGGTGCTTTCAGCAGATACTTTAGATGCTCTTATCTCTTCAGACAGAACCAGGTCCTATCAAACTCATCCCGTTCTGCAGCACGGCTCAGTCAAGGAAGACCTGCTTCATTTTCTCAGTGAACCCCCTTACCAGATAATCTTCGCCGACGAAAAGCAGCTCGCCAATGTTCTGAATGTCACGGAGACCGTTGATGTTGTCCTTCCCGTTTTGCAATCATTAGACTATTTCAAGGAGTATGACTTCTGTACCTACCGCCACATTCTCACGGTATTTGCCCTGTCCACACTTCTTGCCGGAGATCTCGTATCGGACTATGAGGATCTGACTAAGGGGGCTGGAACTGGTCCCACCCACGACTTGGGAAAGGCCTGTATTCCTCTAGGCATCTTGAAAAAGTCCGATCCTCTCACGCAGACCGAGCGGAAGACTTTGGAACATCATTCGGCATCAGGCTATATTCAACTCAGCTATTATCTAAAGGACACCCAGAACCTTGCTGCCACGGTAGCCAGAGACCATCATGAGAGGAACGATGGCTCAGGATACCCGCGTGGCGTTTCTCTCGCAGACCTCATGGTAGAGATCGTTGCTGTCAGTGATGTCTACGATGCCCTCACCTCACCGAGGCCTTACCGACCTATTCCATATGACAATCGGACGGCCTTGGAGGAAGTCACCAGGATGGCGGAGACGGACAAGATAGGCTGGGAAGTAGTTAAGGTACTGGTGGCACATAACCGAGAGGATAAGCCTCACCACAGCGAGTGTACCGTCTCAGTCGAAAAAAGAGGGACTCCTCCTCCAGACAATACGTACGGCGTCATTGTTGACGCGGAGGGTCACGCCAACTAGGATGGCACTTGCCAGGACCAAGAAATCAACCGAGTATTAAAGAAAGGACCTGCTCAATCGGAAACACTAAGCATCTTTATGGGCTAGGTTATTTCATTATTACTTATTTTAAAGGAAAAGCAAGGCCATGACTGTCAAAGGAGAGATTGTTGATTACTTTGTCGAAGGCAAGAAAATCCTTTGCAGTGAATGTTTTCAAAAATCTGGAGCAAAAAGCGTCAAAGGGTCAAACGGGGAGGAGAGAACTCTTACAAGAACGGCTGGAGAGACGGAATACGTGATTACGTGTGATGGGTGCGGCTCGAAAATTATAAGCACTAACCTTATAATGTAGGACGTAAAAACAATTTCACTCGCTGCGATTTCTGAATTAGAAAAATAGCCCACCTGGCCGTTCAATTTGAAGAGAAAGACTATTTTATTTATCCAAATTTATCGACACCTTAAGTTTTTGGTAATTCCGTACGAATCGGGTTGGGGACGCCAGAATATATAGTCAGGGGCCGCGCCTTAGAAGGCTGTTCCCTTTTTTACTAATTTTGAGCATCAAATCTTTTCATGCATGACAACATCCCGATACATCGGGATTGGAGACGCTAAATAATTTCTTCTTTCAGTTTTAGTGAGGTTACCGGTGCTTCCGTTACTGTTTCGCTGCCCGCATCCGTCAGTCAAAACACATCAGACAAACCGCTGACGCGTTCCTAATGTACTAGCTTCTACCACTACCCCAACTCGCCTCAGCAATGTTCATCTGTGGCAATAAACCCTTTGTTGCACGTGCGGACTTGCTGGCTCAACTGATAGCCGGATGTGCAAGCAAGATGTTCACCACATCCCCGGATTTCACGGGTGTCTGCAGTCCAGAAAGAGAGCGCATGTCTTTACCGTTGACATTGATGATGATGTTAGACTTTAGCTCACCCTTGTCATCAAACAAATGGCTCTTTATACGTGGGAAACGTTCCCCCAGCTGGCCCAGACATTCAGTAATATCAGTGGCATCAACCTCTAAGACACC
>JBDRGH010000117.1:0-2555 GCA_043818015.1 Pseudomonadota bacterium | reverse complement strand
AACGTCCTTAAATCTTTAGTACACCCTCCCCCTGAGCTTATAACGTCTCATTTCCCTAAAACAGTCAAGGAAGCTGTTGATAAGCTACTCTCCGTAATGCCTGTGAAAGAAAAATCCGCTCTTGCCAACATGAAAGAAGATGAATTGGTTTTTCTACCTTCTGCTCTGGGTGGGTATATTCGCAATAAATTCGGACTATGGTCAGGTAATGAGGCATTGCAACAATCTTGTCGCTACATGCTGAAGAGATATGATATCTGTGAGGATGAAGCATTATCGCTTATCATCAAAGAACTGTGGAGCAGGCTGCGTAAGACTCATGGCTTGCGAGTTGTGAAATGAAAGAATTAAACCAGCGGCTCTGCTGGTGAGAATCTTATAGCCCCTGACAGTGAGAAGTTTTATTTGAGTCTATGGATCCGAAATCCGAAGCAAATCCGAAATTCGAATATCCCAAATTCAAAGCATGTGGAAGGATTGGACTGACCACCATGAGTTGCGCAAATCAGGGGACTGTAATCCGAGTGTTTTGACAGGTTTTTTATGGGTTGATTTATACTAGAAAAGTGGTCGCCACTAGTGAAAGCTCCGGAGTTTTCCTGCAATATTTATAGGTTAGATACTATGTAGCAATTCATTATCAATGCGAAGGGTCATTCTTTGTTCTCCGTCAGATTATTTTCAGTCGCGGATATCCTGCAAAAACCATTTGGTGGGGATTTCTCGGCCTAACCCCCTTTCCTTAGCTAATTCGTATACCTTTCCGGCAACCGAGAAAAACTGTGCGCCCTGGATGTTACCCCTTTTGGAATAGGTGATATCTTGGGGAGACTTCCGCCCTTTTTTCGTTCCGTTTAGGATTTCTTGCAAAGAAACTCTTCGATCCTCAGCAATGAGGATGTCTTCCCTTTCTCTCGTTCTAACCCCCTTTAAGGTGTTGGATTTCGATGCTTCTTTAGGTATGGCGGCATAGGCTAGGGACCCATCGGTAACATTAAATTGGGGAAGGTCCACGGGGGCCGGGGCAGTTCCAAGCTTAAGATAGGAGTCAATTCTACTGAAGGCTTCCCTATCTGGCTTTCCTCCCACGCAGGTAATATGGGTCCCTTCTTCTAGCCACTTGCCGATGATAACCGGGACGGATGCATCGGTGGAGCCCGCTAGGATATCTATTCCCTTATGCACCTCCCGGGGGTTATCAAAAGGGGTGGTCTCAATTCCGTAGAGTTCTTCTATCTCCCGGGCATAGGTCTCCCGGTTAGCCTTGGTGGGACTGTAAACCTTAATTTTGGTTATCTTTCTCACCAGAGAGAAGGAGGCGACCTGGGAACGGGCCATTCCCCCAGAACCAAGCATACCCACTGCTTTCGAATCTTCTCTGGCCATATATTTTACCCCTATACCAGAATCCGCTCCTACCCGCATATGCTGGAGGTAGCCATCATTGATTAAGGCTAGAGGTTCTCCGTTATGGATATTAAAGAGAAAGATTAAACCACAGAAGTTTCCCGGTTGCAGACAATACTTTTCCTGGGTACGGGTGCCTAGATATTCCTGTTCATAAACTATATCTGATTTCATGCGGATAGCAAAGTATCCAGAGGTAGAGCCTCCTTCCATGGTTCCCCATTGATAAGTCTTATGAAGATCTCCGGTGGGGATCTGGATATCAATCCGGGGACGGCAAACGGCTTCTCCTTTTATTAACTGAAGATAGGCTTCCTCTAAGGCCTGCATGGTAATTTCCATGGTCAAGACCTTCTTTACTTCGTCATTATTGATAAGCAGAGTCATAATAGGTCTCCTTTCTAGTCCTCTTCATACACCTTATCACCTTTGGGTCTTCTCCCTCATATTCAATGAAATGAGAAAACACGAAATCTTCTTTTCAAAATCTTTTCCAAGGTGTTTGCAGGAGCCTCGATACAGGGCCAACTGTATTACTTCTTTCTGCCACAGTCAAAATAATGATGATACCGGGTAATGAGTAGAATAAAGATGCTTCTTTTCTGATACTCAAGAGTGTTTTTCAGGCCTCCTGGTCAGTCCAGATGGTCGTTGTCCCTTTTTCTTGGGCAGTAAAGATAAGCTCTTCATACGCGTGCTTTCGTGGTTTAAAGTTCCGTCCCGGAGATATTTCGCACGGGTAGTTGTCACCCCAGGCTTGTTCACCAAAGAGATTCACGTAAGCGCCAGAACAGCCCATACAGGGCCAAATCTCTGCATGACTTGATAGTTGGAGATTTTAACGGTTATGTCAAGTTTTTTCAGTAAAAATAGAATTACAATTCTGCGGGGCTTTAACCCAAATTGTGCAGCAGGCGCCGTAGCGAGACGAGAAGTTGGAGCGATTTTGTGTCGAAGGCATATTCGTAACTGCGTTAAGAAACAAAATCGTCAAACAAGCGTTACAGTAAGGATTTTCAGGCCGCAGTAGGTGTCTACTGCACAATCTGGGCTTAACATGCAAAACCTGAAATATTGAATCCCTGGCCCAGATCCGCATAGAATGGCTGACTCCGACGTTATCCTCGGATAGTCCCGAAGGGATTGAC
>JBDRGH010000116.1:0-3044 GCA_043818015.1 Pseudomonadota bacterium | reverse complement strand
TCTGGCCCGGTGAAAAGAAGTGGAGATTATCTTTGAAGAATTTCTTGATGTGGGCGGGTACTATAGCAGTAGTCCTGACCTCCGTCTTTCTCTTCCAGTTCAGGGAATCCTGGCAAGGAGACTATACTAGGGAGTCAAATTACTTTACTATTAAGGTGTATGAAGGGGGTAGAAATGTCAAGGTGTTAGCCCTTGACCATCTGGTTCATAGCTATACCAAACCTGACAACCCAACCTATCTGCATTACGACTATATCAAGGTCTTTACTGAGGTAGCCAGCTACTATACCATGGAAAACACGCCACTCAGACTCCTGCACCTTGGTGGGGGGGGGTATACCTTTCCGTGGTATATGGAAACTCTCTATCCTAAAAGTATCAATGAGGTGGTGGAGATTGACCCGGCGGTGACAGAAGTGGCCCATGAGGAGTTAGGATTGCCGCTGGACACGAACATCAAGACCTATACTCAAGACGCACGCCTTTTTCTGATTCAGCGAAAGACAGAAGATAAGTACAACATCGTTATCGGCGATGTCTTCAATGACAAGTCAACCCCTTACCATCTGACCACGCTGGAATTTGATAAGCTGGTAAAAGCCAATATGGCAGAGGATGGCATTTACCTGGTCAATATTGTCGATGATTACAATATCGGCAGGTATATGCCCTCTTTTATCCATACACTCAAGCAGGCTTTCGACTATGTTTACCTTTTCAGCACGGGGGAAAGCTGGGAAAAGGTAGCAGGAACCGGCACTTTCATTATCGCTGCTACTGACCGCCGCATAGACTTTGACGACTACGGGAAGTTTGTCACCGGAGACGGCAGAAGGGACATCATTGGCTATCCTCACGATGAAATCAAGTTGGAGGAATACCTGGCTGAAAGAGAACCTATTCTGCTAACTGACGATTATGTCCCAACAGATATTCTGGTAGCAGAACTCTTTCACTAAACTGGAGGTGCGAGATGGACATGAGAACGTTCTGGGAAACCAAAGTAGAGAAGAACCCGGATAAAGTTTTTCTTTACTATGGTGATGAAGAGTTTACTTATAATGAGGTTGACGCTAAAGTCAACCAGGTGGCCAATGGCTTCGTGGGAATGGGGGTAGAAAAAGGGGACAAAGTATGTTTTATGCTACGGAATGTCCCCGAGTTTCTGTACAGCTGGTTTGGTTTGGCCAAGATAGGTGGGGTTATGGTCCCCGTCAATACCGCCTTCAAGGCAAATGAAGCCCAGTACGTTGTAAATCATTCTGAGGCGAGTTGTTTAATTGCCTCCCAAGATACTCTTCATGTAGCCCTGGAGATTCAAAAAGATTGCCCACATTTAAAATGGATAGTTTGTGTAGATGAGGACAGGCTGCCGCAAAGAGTAATCCCCTATAGCCAATTATCTCGTAGTATGCCAAAGGAGCTGAAGGATTTTGGAGTCAGAGACGAGACCATCACTTCCATCATCTACACGTCGGGAACCACCGGATTCCCCAAAGGGGTTGTGCATGTCCAGAAAGATCTTGTCCTGACCGGAGAGACTTTCCTTTTGCGAGCAGGAGTGGGGCCAGACGACCGAATCATGACCATTCTGCCACTCTTTCATCTTAATGCCCAATTCTATAGCACATGGGGAGCAATAGCTGCTGAGGCAAGCCTAATCCTAATTCCTCAGTTCAGCGCCAGCCGATTCTGGGAGCAAGCAGTACAGTATGGAGCAACTGAATTTAATTTTATTGGCGCGGTAGGTAAAATTTTGTGCGTTCGGGACAGGAAAGAGTTTCGCCCTGAACACAGTATTCGAACGGCTGTTGGAGCATCAGTTAGTCCGGATGTCTATGAGACCTTTACCAAAGAATTCAAGATACCCAACGTGATTGACGGCTATGGCTTAAGCGAGATTCCCGCGGTTTGCCAGAACCCCATTGGAGGGAAGATTAAGATGAAAAGTATGGGTCTCCCGGCTAAGCACCCTGACCCATCCATTACCTTTTCAGAAATGAAGGTTATGGATGATAAAGGGCAGGAAGTCCCTCTGGGAGAGATAGGAGAATTGGTTGTTCGAAACCCGGCGATGATGAAGGAATACCTTAAAGAGCCCGAAATAACCAGAGAAACTATCCGTGAAGGATGGCTATATACCGGAGACCTTGGCTACAAGGATGAAGATGGATACTACTTTTTTGTTAGCCGTAAAAAAGACATCATCCGGAGAGGGGGAGAGAATATTTCTGCTGCTGAAGTTGAGGGTGTCCTTAATGAAAATCCAAAGGTTTTCGAATCCGCTGCTATCGCAGTCCCATCAGAACTAGGGGAAGACGAGGTTCTGGTCTTTACAGTTCTCAGACCTAACCAAACCATGACACCTGAGGAGGTCATTGACTGGTGCAAGACCCACCTGGCGGCTTTTAAGGTACCACGGTACATTCAATTTCGGGACGAGCTACCGAAAACAACCACAGAAAGAGTACAGAAGCATAGCCTCAGGGAGGAGAAAGACCTAATAGAAAAGGCCTATGACATGGCATCCTACAAATCTAAACCCTGACCAGGCTCTTAATGAGGCTTTACCTCGTACGAGCCAAAAAAGAAGTCCATATCTTCTTGTAAAGCAGAGAGCTTCTGTTGAGGAAAGAGATTTTCATCTATATCAATCATTACTTTCGTTTCACCCTTGGCTGAACCTACAACATGTGCTCTGAGACATTCTTTCTCAATCTTGCCCGACTTATCCTGAATCTTGAAAGCCAGGGTGCCGCGTGAAATGAATGATGATGAATCGCTTGGTAGGGAATACGTCTCCAGTTTGGCTGCATCCACAACCGCTCCCTGCTTCTGAGTAAAATCTCTTATCTCATGATAGAGTAACTCAGGGTTTATCCCTTTATACGTTTTCTTAATTTGCACTGCTTATTTTCTACCTTTTTAATCCATATCATAGTCTTATGATAAAGTCTTGTCAATTTTCTGTTAGAGGTCATCCCCAAAACGCTAATTAATTAACGGAGAACCGGCAAAGACTACGGCGGGAAGTATTTCCTTCC
>JBDRGH010000115.1:0-3213 GCA_043818015.1 Pseudomonadota bacterium | reverse complement strand
CAATAACACCCCCACACTATCAGACGTGTCCTTCTTCTCCAAAATATCCATCTTCTTCACCAACCAATCTGAGGGAAACGGAAGCTCTATCGCTAAACCCTTCTCCCGAAAAGCCTCATTAACCTCCCTAACAGTCGCCATATCCCACTTCTCCTGGATTTCCCATTCATTTCAACGGGCAATCTCTGAAAATAATTTAGTGGACTCTAATAGCTGATATAATCAGTTCAACGTTTTTTCTAATTAAAGACTCGATATCGCTATTCCTACCCTTCAAATAATCCATACTGGTTTGAATCTGTATTACACCGTGAAGATTACTCCAAAAGAGGCTGGTCACATCCCAAATATCGACTTGTTTGAACATACCCAGCTCAATCCCCCGCTTAAACAAGTCACTAACCATTTTAAAAATCATATCGGTCTTATCATTAATCTTCTCTATCAATTCAGGTGTCAACTTCAAATTGAGGTGCTCGTTAACGACGAAATTCAAAATTCGATAATGATCCGGATGATTCCTGCAAAACCCGTAGTACGTATTGCCCATAATTCCTAATAATTCATCAGGAGACGCATCTAGTTTTAATACTTCTTCGAGTTCCTGTATAAAAATGTCGTAGCTTTCCACTATGAGAGAAACGTATAACTCTTCTTTCCCCGCGAAGTATAGATAGATAGTTCCGGTACTGAGTTCAGACTGCTGCGCTATCTCCTCTACGGTAGCACTCATGAAACCTTTTCTTGAAAAAATATTTTTTGCTGCTTCAAGAATCTCCTTCTTCCGCCTTAACTTTTCTCTTTCTTTCCTTTCAGGTATCCCCATCCTAACGTCCTCGAGCGCATTAATTAATAATTAATTAAATGAAGGGCGTTCATTTTATAAAATCATATTAAAGGAGATCTGGAGAAAAGTCAACAAAAAATCAACTAACCTTCGCTCAAATCTGGAAGAATCTCTACCCCATCTACTTCAGACCATTTATACGCCTCGGTGTGAGGGTATACAACACCACAGCTTCCCATGATCTGGGGTTTGTAGTTTTGGTATTCTTCCAGAGTTCTAAACTCGTCACATATGCTAATAGAATCACCCGCCTGGGCTATGACAAGCCCCCTTGTTATCTTGTTATCTTTCAGTCTTATTTCCACATATTTACCCCAAAGGTCTTTCCCTTCATGATCCGTAATCTGACTGGATGGGCTCTTTTCTACCATTCGTTTACTCCTCACTATGTAAGATTAAACCCTCATTCCTATTCAAAGAGGGAGACTATCCTAAACTTGTTTACATCCACCAGTCCCCTGTCTGTAATCTTTAATTCAGGGATAACGGGTAAAGCCAGAAACGACAAGGTCATAAAGGGATCACTGATCTTGCATCCAAGGGTCTTCGCTGACATGAGAAGTTTTCTGATTCCATCCGCTACTTCCAGGAGTGGCCTATCGGAGAGTAAACCAGCAATTGGCAAAGGTAGGGATTCTATTATCGTACCATTTACGACAACCAATTGCCCGCCTCCCATTCTTTCTATCTCCGTAACGGCTCTTACCATATCATCATCGTTGGTTCCGACTACCACAATATTATGCGAATCGTGGGCGACCGAAGATCCTATGGCCCCACTTTTCAGCCCGAAACCCCTTACAAACCCCAGTCCCAAATTACCTGACCTTGTATGTCTTTCTATTACCGCTATCTTAAGAATATCTCTCTCAATGTCAGGCAATGCATATCCGTTGACAACCCTGACCCTTTCTATCACCTTCTTTGTCACTATCTGCTTCGGAATTAACTCTATTATCTTGGCATTCTCTGAGGAAGCCTCTATTTTCAATCTGTTACTATCCACGCCTCTTATCTTAATAGAATTCTTGGGCGTTCGCCTCTGCTCGGCTTCCCTGCTATCTAAAGGTCGTCCATCCTTCGCCACCAATTTGCCGCCTTTAAAGACCATCTGCGCTCTCATCTCTTCCAATGTGTCCAAGACGGTAACGTCTGCTCTGTATCCTGGTGCTATGGCACCTAAGCCATCCAAACGGAAATACTCTGCTGGATTTAACGTGGCCATCTGGATAGCTGTAACAGGATCCAACCCCAGATTGATGGCTTTTCTTATTATGAAATTCATATGCCCCTCTTCAATCAGATCCAGGGGATGCCTGTCATCACTAACAAACATGAATCTCCTCGAATTCCCAGGTGTTACCAGTGGAAGGAGGGTTTCAAGGTTTCTCGCTGCGCTTCCCTCTCGAATCATGATGTACATCCCTCTTTGTAGCTTCTCTCTTGCCTCTTTGACCGTTGTACACTCATGATCCGATCCTATCCCAACCGATACATATGCGTTGAGATCATTACCCGCCACCATAGGTGCATGGCCATCAATCTTCTTCCCTTTGGCCACCTCTATCTTCCCTAAGATATCAGAATCTCCATGGATCACTCCCGGAAAATTCATCACCTCGCCAAGACCCAGCACCCATTCTTTGTGCACGATACCCAAAAGGTCTGATGCTGATAACCGTGCTCCAGAGGTCTCCATTTCTGTCGCAGGCACACAGGAGGGGAGCATAATGTAAACGTCCAACGGAGTTGATTGAGCAGATTCTACTATATATTTAATGCCCTCTAACCCCATAACATTGGCTATTTCGTGAGGATCAGCTATTATTGACGTTGTACCGAGAGGAACAACGGCCTTGGCAAACTCTGGCACTGAAATCATTGAGCTTTCCACATGGATATGTCCGTCAATAAAACCCGGGCAGAGAAACCTCCCCTTCAGGTCTAAAATTTCTCTAGCACGATACTCTCCAAAACCTATAATCAATGAATCCTTGATGGCCACATCGGTAGGATGAATATTGCCTGAAAATACATCCACAACCCTGGCATTCTTAATCAAAAGGTCCGCTTTTCCCACTCCACGGGCCACTCTGACTCTTTTTTTCAATTCATCTTCCATGTTGCCCTTCCCAGCATAGTCGGAAGGTGGGTATATTGTCAATATCTCAGCTAACTGGAGTTTCCCCAATTTATAGTGAACTCCTTTGTCTCATGGCGAAATTTGCTGGAGCAGTCGGGTTACCCACCTGCCTGTGCGTTGCCTGTCTGCCGTGCTGGCACAGGCAGGCACGCAGACAGGTCGAGGGTGAGCAGGAAGGGGAAAGCCAGCCCGAAGAGGCTGGAAGGGGAAAGTATTCCCCACC
>JBDRGH010000114.1:0-8855 GCA_043818015.1 Pseudomonadota bacterium | reverse complement strand
CAATAACACCCCCACACTATCAGACGTGTCCTTCTTCTCCAAAATATCCATCTTCTTCACCAACCAATCTGAGGGAAACGGAAGCTCTATCGCTAAACCCTTCTCCCGAAAAGCCTCATTAACCTCCCTAACAGTCGCCATGTGTATACCCCCGTATTAGTTCTCGGTAGTCGGAATCTCAGGACCAAGTTCCCCATCACCCCGCATACCGGCTACGTTGTTGATAGAGCCCCGCCCTTGTCAATTAGTACTCCTACCCTCTCACCTGACTTAAGTCTCGGGATTTATACAACCTGTTCTGATCATAGATAGTTCTGAGACTGTCACGTTTCTATTACCCACATGGAAGCATGGCTTGCTGGAGTAATGGGGGGGTCGGTTTTGCGGATATGAAATGACGGTTTTCGCGTTCACCTCTTGTCCACAAAGAGTCCGTATCAACGGAATTTATCAGTAATTTCATCGATCTATCATTCGAATATCCGAATTGAGGGGTGAAGCGAATAACGTTCAAAGAGACACGAGGCCTTAACACCCCGCCGGTGTGAGGTCAATATCAATAAACAGAGGCAAAACACAAGCAAAACTTCACATTCTCAGGTTGTATTCTCTGCTCTTAACGAAGACTAACGACTTAAGACTGGGATTCGAACTCCTTCAAAATGTCAGAAATGTTATAGGTAACGTACTGGATCCGGAAACGATCGAGTTCTTTAATGTTCTGATAGGATTTGACGGTCTCTTCGTCGCTGATCAGCACTGGGATAACATCCCGCATGGCTACACCTTTATCTTCAGCATATCGTTTAGCCCACAACGATACATCCCTAAGCCCAAAGTAGGGGCTCTGTTTGTAATCCACCTTGACCATGTATTCTTTTCCTTCTGTATCGAAGAATATCATATCGCTGCGAACATTACGGGCGCTCTTAATCCTGTAATCAGTTACCAGTGTGTCACGATTAATCTTGATGCCCGTGTACCTTTCAACCAGCTCTGGCTTTCTCTGAAAAAGTTTAATTATTTCCTCCCACTTAATCTCTTCTTCTGTCATCGACTACTCCTCCGCCATTTGAACTTTAAACAGGATGATTATCCGCTCGTTTCTCTTTCCCGCCAATGGATTGAGAGGTATTAGACAGCTACAAGGGAAGGTGGGGTCTTAATTTCCCGCCTCATAAATAAAGGATACCCCCGCAGAGAAGCGGGGGTATCCTCATCTCACCTGTACTCTCAATACCTCTTACTTCCCTATATCTTCTGGCCAATCTTGAGTAGGTCCGGGCATGTCGAGGGAGACCGGTTTTTCATCCGTCCAATACTTGTCTACAACAGGATGACCCTTCTCCCTGAGAAATTTCTCCAGATCCGAAGCCTTTGGACAATCAGTCTCGGTAGCAATCTTATCATACAGCTCCTCGGGAATCGCATCGGCAACCTGCTTCTTCAAACTCTCATGAATCCAGACTATCCTGTCCCATCCACCATCACCACGCTGAAACGTCTTCTCCCGGACAAACGGCACGCAAGCACCCATATACCCATGACCCTGAACTCCTCCACATGCCTCAGCCGCCATCTTCGAAAATGTTAACCCTTCTCCTAACGGTGTCTCACCTTTAAATGTCCTGTCTACAAGCCCTATCCCATCAACCTGAGGGATATAAAATACTAATATCTCGAATCACCCTCACGAGGTCATGGGATACTTAATCGTACTGTACAAATTCACCCGCTTGATCGTACGGTTAGTCCTCTCAAATATGTAGTCGTTGATACCCTTATACTGACCAGTCTGCTTGTTAACGGCGTCTTCCTTGGGTATCTCATCCAAGTAACCATGAGGATCAATCTCCATACCAATCTGAGCCCCACGATACGATATGATCCCACAAAACGGCATCCGCTCCGGCGCAAGGATACAGACATGGTTCGGTGCAAACCCCTGACACAACGTACAACTGTAAAAACTGTCCACATCATCATCCTCAAGACCAAGACGACGACTATCACTCAAATCCCACTTCCCCTGAATCTCATTCTTGAGAACCTCCTGAATCAACTCAGCACCACCAACCTCAGGCGAACCAATAATTATCCTCGCCTCCATCTTCTCCGCAATCGGAAACGCTGACTTGGTAAGAGCTATCACCGCCTGACACATTTTACGAAGGGTAAACGTGTCAGCTACCCTCTTGGCAACCCTCATCCACCACGTCTTCTGAGTGTTCACCGCCATCAACCCTTCCATCGACTCAAGATGATCCGCCATCTGCCTCATGAAAAACTCATCATAATCCGACTGAATCTCGCTCCCCCATACCTTAAACTGCATCCCAATGGGAAACGTAGAACCCTCCGGAACCTCATCAACATCAGGACCGATAATCTCAATAACATTATCCCTTACTTCATCCTCATTCTCAGGAACCTCCAGAATCATGTAAATGCTCCCAAACCATTTCGGGCCACCATACTCCACATGAAAATCGTCCTTCCTTACCCGCTCACCCATGTTCCTCGGACTAATGTCTATGTCAGAAACCTCCTCCAAGGCCTCCTCAAGATCCTCTGGAACATGATAAATCTTGCCTTCAGGAATCTTAACCATTACCTACCTCCTTTTTCGCTATACTTGCCCGGGTCGAAGTTTGCCAGGCCGTATTTGAACAAATCGCTACATCTTCTTGATGGCAACTGATCGTTCATCCCGCTTTCAGTGCAGTACACCAACTAATATAGCCAATATAGCCTATTTTTTAAGATTGTCAATTAGTTTATTCAGGAACTCCGCCCATTCAGTGAACGATAGGTCAGGGGCAGAATAAGTGGCCCCATCCATGTACCTGTTGTCCAATATCATCGTTTTCCCGCTTCGTACAGTAGAGATTAACATCCTGGCTATGTCTGGATAGTAGCCAAATAATACCAAAAGTTCTGGCCTTTCGACAGTAATAGGTTCTTCCCACTTCTCAGCCCGCAAGAAATTTACCAGATCGGCCGCCATCATCTTTTTCGCCTTTATTTCCTGATTGTCCTTTAGGTTAAACATCGTACTGCCTGTAGCTGCTATTGGGGTATCAGTCAATTTGGCTATCTCCACCACATAGTCGAGAAGTTTCTTTCCACCCACTTCAAGGGTAGGGCAGAGTGATCCTGCGAGCAGGAGTTTTTTCTTTTCCTCCTTCAGGAACTTTGCCGCTTCATCCGGTGTCAGTGTCATATCTACTCTCCTTCTTCTTTTAAGAATGCTGTCAAGAGTTTACCTTCTGTCCTTCCGTGTTTCATAGACAAACCTGTCCAGTGTGGTTATATATTGGCCTGATCTAAATCCGTATTGCTCCACGAAATCACCCAACTCCAGTAATCGACCGTCCCTGTGTTTTGCTTTCGTGATTCTTCCCCGTTTCTTATCTATTTCCCAACCGTGTTCTTCTTCCAGTAATCGGAGCATCTTGGCCTTTTTGGTAATTGGTATTTCAACATCTCTTTTTACGTAAAGGTGCCAATCGTCAGGCCATTCACCAAATCTCCTTTTGTAGGTATTGAGATAGAGATCGAACTTATTCTGACGGGCATTTTCCATGTCTTGAAAGATGAAGCTGAGTTTTGGAACAAGGGCAATAGCCTCATCTATGTTTTCCACTGGAATCAACATGTGCTCAGGTACAGGTTCGGTTTCCCTCTTTTCCCTGGTATTTCCATGTATCATCCACCACTTGCTCCTGTCGTACTTGTTCCCGAGAAGGAACCGTTTGAACTTCCACCCCGTGGGCCCAACGATGACTGGTATCCCTGCTCTTACATGGGCTGCTGCCACGGCGTAGGCAAGGTCGGTAGCCGGTCCCCATACGATTACCACGGCGGGAAACCTGTATATGAAATCAGCTTCCTGTGCGTACGTCGCTTTATAAGGGTTTCTATACGCCAGGTATCCCAGTTTGAAAAATGGAGACGTTGCCACGAGGCCCTGCGCCGAGCATCCACCGCAGTTGGTTAAACACCTTGGATTGAACAGTGATGGATAGGCTTCATAGAGATTTTTCCCCGTCTTTGGATCCTTGTAGCGGGCAACATCCTGAGCAACACACCCTGCGACGGCGACAGAATAATTGGATTGCACAAACTCTCGAGCCATTTCAGCCACTTCTCTCTCTGCTCCCAGATAATTGCCGCATCCTATTATGGACACAGCCGATGGCATACTGAACATGGTTATGGCTACATCCCTCACCTCGAGGTTGCTGATCGGTCCCCTCCCTGCTCGCATCTTAAAATTATCTTCTTGGATTGCCTGTGGATTGGCTGCAAGAAACATGTTCATGAGCGGTAAATTCTCGGGGCATGCCTGCTCACATCTTCCACAATACATACTGCTCTCATGAACCTCCGCTAACTTGGTTAAATCTCCCTCTTTTGCTGCTTTCAAGGTTTCCGAGCTTATTAGACTTGCCGGGCACGCTCTGAAACAGGCATCACAATCGGGAGCACATTTGGACGCATACTTCTTTATCTCGTCCGTGGTCAAGAGATAACTATCTTTCCTCTTGCCTTTTATCTTCTGAACAAGTTTCACCGCAACCTCGCCAGCCTTCTTGGGGTCCGATATCATAACGGCGGCGGTCCCTTTTTCAAGGTCATTGACTATTTCGTCAACGGGATCGAGAGCTCTGTCGTCCAAACCATATGTTTCCATTAGACTGGACACTATTACTTTGCTGTCGGTCTTGGTTGCTTCTTCTAGTACATCGGCCTTACAACAGAGGTCGCCGACTACTATTACATCCCCCATGCCTAACCTCAAAACCTTCGAAGCCCTTGTTGGAGATGTGAGTACCTTTGCCCGGTCATAAAACCGAATCGTGTCATGCCCGACTGAACCGATTCCAGTAACCTCTATTTTGTCCTCCAACCCATTTTGTTTCATATATTGAACCGCCATCCAGGCCGGCAGGAAATCATTCCCCATAAATACGATAACGGGTTTTGATGTATCGACTGAACCCAGTCCACATCCCGTAGTAGGCGGTGGAAACGCCGGTACATCTGTCAGTTCCTGGTCTCCACTCCAGAGGAAATCAAAGAAATTGTATTTGAGCCATTCAGTGAGATCCATGACAAGGAGAAGAATAGCACCCGCATGAAGGGCTTTTGATTCTAAATCAACCACGTTACTTTCATGTCCAACATTCGCTGCAGTCAGAAGTTCTGAGAGTTGGTCTTCAGCATACGTTAAGGCATCCCTCATTTCTTTAAGGTTTTTTGGTGAATTGGAGAGGAGTACATTAAGATTCATTAATCCATAGGCTATATTCTTCCCCCACTTTATCTCCCTATCTTCCCCGAACTCCTTTATGCAGTGTCCCAGGAGTTCCTTACATGTTGATACATGCGTTGCAAGACCCTGGCTGGCCGATTTGAGAGAAAGTTTTGCCTGAAATGTCTCGAGATTGATTCCACAAACCCCTTTCCCCTTTTCGAGATTACAGGGCCCCTGAAAGCAATCGTGGCATTCTTTTATGGTAACGGTGTAAAGGGGCTGAAACCTGTTCAATATGACTCTATCCCAGTCTGCTATGTCATAGGCATGAGGATAAGGCGTCAGCCATACCTTAATCTGGTTAACCAGGTTGTCCGACCAGGTTGTCTCAACCGCTTCCTTAACCAGATTTTCGATCCCTCGTATGTCTCTTGTTGCGGTGCTTACATCAACCTCAGTATTAACGACTTTCGCAATGATTTTTTTTCGATCGTCTCCCATTTATGTTTCTCCCCTGTTATCTTAAATTAGCGCCTCATCAGGCATCCTGATGTTTATGGGAACACCTAAACCTTTAGGGACACCTGTTTCAGAAAACAGTCTACTTGACCATCAAAGGTGCGACTGTCCATTAACGGTATTATCACTTGCCAACCTAACACCTGAGGATATTATGACGTTCTCTGAAACAGAATAATATCCCTCGTTGTATTCCTCAAAGGGGAACTTCCTGCGCTAATTTAGATGTATGATTAATCTTCCCTTCCCCCATGGGGGTTGATTATTGTGCTTTGAGCCAAGGTACTCTCAGGTACTACCCGACTTACAGAGAAGAGTGCCACACGATTAAGCTCTATTCAAATACATCAACTTCCATGAGACACTCTTTGCAAACGATTTTCGTCACCGTACCCGCTGTCAGCGCACCAGGCTTGGAATACCCCTTTATCCTTGCTGCCGGATGAGTTGCATCCATGGAAACTTCCTGCTGGCATATTTCACAGAGATCCACTCCACATTCACTACACTTGTCTTTCGCTTCATTTTCATTGCATTTTCCACAGAGTTTCTCCTCAGCCACCTGATTCACCTCCCTTCGGAATCACCGTAATAGCGTGAGTGAAATTCAGCTCCCACTCCTATTAATCTTATCCATTTAATGCTAACACAAAAAAGGCCCATGTCAAGCGAAAAGTCAAACCTCACAGTTTTTTTGAAATGGTCTATAACGGCAGTGTGAGGGTACTTTTTCGACCTTCGGTGGTAACTTTTGTTGTTGACTGCTCTCTTCTTTCTCTGGTAACATCATATTACGCGTCATTCCCGAAACGCCCATTATTTTTCGTGACAATCTGACAGTGGTCGGTATCTGAAATATTTTGGTGCATTGGTCCGTTTTTAGCGGAGATAGAAGGTCTCGTCTATATCAACTGTCCTCTTACATCTATTGTGGTTCTGTCCGATCGTAATGGGACAACCTCTACTCGGGGTTGATACTTCAATCGGAATACTCCGATAGCTGAACAACGAGGCCCGAGGGTACGGAAATTTCGCGTATTTCGAATGTGGTAAATCATTTCATGTCAGTTGCTCGGTAAAGCCAGGTTCAGTTTATAACTTTCCATAGCAGATTGGCGATTGAGATGTAACTGATAGGGACGATATGAAGCATATTATACTCGGTACAGCCGGGCACATTGACCACGGCAAGACATCTCTGATAAAGCTTCTAACTGGCGTCGATACAGATCGGTTAAAAGAAGAGAAGCTTCGAGGGATAACTATTGAACTGGGGTTTGCTCCACTGACACTCCCCAGTGGGCAGAAGATAGGAGTGGTAGATGTCCCGGGGCACGAGAAGTTTATAAAGAATATGGTGGCCGGTGTTGCCGGAATCGATATAGTCCTCGTGACTGTTGCTGCTGACGAAGGAATTATGCCTCAAACCAGGGAGCATTTAGAAATTTGCAGTCTTTTGAAGATAAAAAATGGGTTGATAGCTTTGACGAAGATCGATTTGGTAGATAAAGAGTGGCTGGAGATGGTCGAGGATGAGGTTGAAGAGTTTGTAACGGGGTCTTTTCTGGAGGGTTCTCCCATGATCCCCCTCTCGTCCGTTACGGGGGAAGGAATTCCGTCACTCTTAAGTGCTTTAGAGGCTCTCTGCACTAAAGTGGAGGAAAGATCATCTGAAGGTTTGTTAAGACTCCCCATAGATCGAGTATTTACCATGAGAGGTTTTGGCACAGTTGTTACGGGAACATTGGTTTCTGGAGATTTATCAGTGGGACAGACGGTCGAGATTCTCCCTTCACGGATAGACGCAAAGGTCAGAGGTATCCAAGTCCATAATGAAGGAGTACAAAAGGCCACAGCGGGGCTTAGAACAGCAGTAAATCTCCAGGGCACGGGGAAATCTTCTGTTGAGAGAGGAGATGTGGTAACCTGTCCAGGAACGATAGCCCCAACTTCTTTGGTAGATGTATATTTTGAGCATCTCAGTAGTGCGCCGAAACCCATTAAGAATAGGACGAAAGTGAAATTCCATACAGGAACCAGTGAGATTCTTGCAACTATCGTTTTTTTCGGTGTGGACAAACTTGCCCCAGGGGAGGCTGCTTTCGCCCGATTAAGGATGGAAAGTCCTGCGGTAACCCTTGCCAAAGATAAATTTATCATCAGGAATTACTCTCCAGTTTATACCATAGGCGGAGGTGAGGTCCTCGATTCCTATCCGACAAAGCGAATAAAGTTCTTCAACGAGATATTGGCTGATCTGGAAGTTTATCGGAACGGGAAAGATGAGGCAATAATAAAGACCCATGCTTCCAATTGCGGGTTCAGGGGTTTGAGTGTAAAAGAGATACAGATGAGGGTTGACATAAGCCCCTCCAGGTTATCCACACTATTGGGGAGTTTATTGGCTTCGGGAGAACTAATCCAGTTTGATGGAGAGAACATAAGAATAATCCATCCAAGTATCTATGCAAGACTGGAACAGGTGCTATTGGAGCAAATGAAAGGATATCATACTGCTTATCCGATGAAGGAAGGGATATCAAAAGAGGAACTGAAGAGCAAATTACCTAAAGATGTAGGTATAAGATTGTTCAACCAAGCTATAATTGACCTCACCACATCTGGTAAGGTAATAGGAGTGAAAAACAAATTCCGGCTCTCCGATTATGTGATATCATTGAAGGAGTCCCAAAAGGAAATTCAAAGGATTATCACTGAGACATATTCGAAGGAAGCACTTTCGCCTCCCACGTTCAAGGAGCTAGTAGAGAAATTGGCTGTAGACGCATCAGAGGTGAAGGCTGTGTTGGATATGCTGGTCGAAACAGGAACGTTGGTGAAGATTAAGGAAGAATTTTACTTCCACAGAGATGCTATTGCCAGATTAAAAAAGGATTTAGTCGCATTTCTCAGGGAGGGTAAGGAGATTACGATATCTCAATTCAAGGATATTACAAAATCATCGCGAAAATACTCTACACCTTTAATCGAGTATTTTGATAAGATAAGGGTTACTATCAGGATAGGCGATAAGAGGATTTTGAGAGAAAGCTCTATGTGATGTTTCAGACGAATC
>JBDRGH010000113.1:0-2462 GCA_043818015.1 Pseudomonadota bacterium | reverse complement strand
GTTGACTTGGTCCGCATAACTTGCCCCTGGCATAAAAATATGACGCTTGTGTGGTGTCACCATTCTTTCCGAATGGCTACAGGGGAAGGTTACCAGCCCCTGTTTTTCTATCTTAGAAGATAAGGCAACACTTGCCCCAGTCTGCGACGGCCCAAAGGTTGCAAATATCTCATCTTTATAGACCAGCTTTTTGAAGGCTGCTATTGCCAGCGGTATACTGTAACGGTCATCCTCGATAATGAGTTTTACCTTCCTTCCATGAATTCCACCCATTTCATTGATATGTTTGAAATGGACGGCTATGGCTTCCTTTATCGGCACCGTGGCACCGGTAAAGGGGCCAGATAAATCAATGATCACTCCGATCTTCATGGTATCATCCGTTACACCTCTCACGTTTTCCGCATACAGGGGTGTGCTTACCAAAAAAATGAGAATCAAAACCATAACACTCCGACTCATCAAAAGATTTCTTTTCTTCATGACCTCCTCCTTTTCATTGTTTACTCCGGCAAGTTACCCATACTTTGCATGCTCTCTCCTTTCGTTCATCTCATCTACTGTTCGTGCTCCACCGTTTCTCAAAATAAAAAGGACGCTCTCCTTTTACCGTTGCAGTTTAGGAATGAAGAAGAGCCCCTCCATAAACGCCTCCACGGAGATTCGACCGCGTCACAGTAACGCGCCCTCCCGTCTAGCATACACCCCGGTTTTTTACTTTTTTGCAGGAGGCAACCTCCAATCCGTAATAGGTATGAATTTGCCACTTGCAGGATCAGCCTTGAAAAGCTTACTGTAATTCAACCCATAATGCATTTTGGAAGTATAGGTAATGGGGCCGCACAAGCCCTGTGTGTCAAAATCCTTTATAGTCTCTAAAGCAATCACCAATTTTTCCCCATCCAGATCCTGAGGAGCCTTCCTTAACCCTTCACAAAGAATTTGAGGCATAATCCACCCTAATATATAACTCTTGATCCCATAAGACTTTTCAGCCTCAGGGTTATATTTCATACTTATCTTTCTTACTCTTTCCATACCTGGATATTCTTCATACCAGGAACTGTAAGGACTGATGCCAATATAATTTCTTGATGGTTCTCCGGCTATTCTCATGATATCTTCAGTGCATGAAGCAGACGTCCCGAATAAAGGAATATCAAGGCCAAACTTCTTCATGTCTTTCAATACGGCAGCTGCTCCTGGTGCAACATGATGCATGAGGATATGGGTTGCTCCTGTTCTCTTCATACTTAAAACCTGGGAGGCGACGTCAATAGCACTGAGCGGAATAGTCTCGTGATGCACCTTTAACCCGTAAGATTTACACCATTCCTCGGCCGAGGCCTTGACTACCTTGCCAGATTCAACATCAACTGTAGCAAAGGCAATCTTCGGGTTTTTGGGCCTTAACTCATTCATGATATAGTCAAGGAGGATACCGAGCTCATTATCGTAGAAGCCATTTGTTGGGAACACATATCTCTTATATGGATCCATTATTGACTTGTCCGGCGCCCACGCCAGCGTCGGGATCTTATTTTTTTCAATGCGATGAAACAAGACTTTAGCTGCGCCAACGCTGACTGGTCCCATGATTGCAATTACCTGGTCTTTAAAGAGAAGTTTCTTAAATGATGCTATCGCACCAGGTATTGAATAATGGAAATCTTCAACGACCAACTTGATCTTCCTTCCGCGTATTCTTTCTTCAGCATTGACATGTGCGGTAAGGTTCTTATATGCCTTTAGCATTACAACTCCGGCATTAGAAGTGGGGCCTGTCAGGTCGAGTATTACGCCAATCTTGAGAAGGTTGTCCGTTACTCCCCTTGGTTCTTGACCGCGGGCTACGTTACCATGCGAATTGAGTATGACCGAAGTCACGAAACAAACCAGGAATACCCTGACTAAATATACTCCCTTCATAGTTCACCTCATCTCTTTGCGAAGTACTATCTAATTAGTTCATTCAGAAAAATCCCCTTTTCCGCTCCGAAGCACAGGTTTTTTCATCCGCCAGAGGCTGGTCCCGTCCAACTCTTACTGATGCTCTCTCCAAAAGAAATCTTTCATTCTTCGGGACGAAGTAATTAGACGAGACTGACAAACAAACCTCTTGTGAGATCTGACGGGCAATTTCTTTTAGGCAGTACACTTCCGTATTCCTTGTGTCCTCAATGTGCATGAGAGAAATAACTCTGTCTGAGGATATTATCGAAACGTGAACTGGAGCCTTTGCGGAAATCAGGTCATCGGTATATGAGAGATTATCAACGTGCGTGTGATGAGGAGGTGGAACGTTACAAACAACGAGGGAAAGAGAAAGAGCTAACTGAATGAATATCCTTTGAAATAAAGTGAGTTTAATACATGAAGTCACCGATACTTTCTACGTCCTCTTCTTTCATCCGTCTCATCTAGTGTTCCTGCTCTACCATTTCTCAAAATAAAAAGGACGC
>JBDRGH010000112.1:0-4194 GCA_043818015.1 Pseudomonadota bacterium | reverse complement strand
GGAAGCAAGACGTATTATTTCTGTGCCGTTGCCTGTAAGGATAAGTTTGAGAAATACCCCGAAAAATACGTTACAGGGGAAGACAATAAGGTTCACGTGGAGGAAAATAGAAAGGGTAAAGACGCAATGACCGATGAGCCCCTCATGAAATCTGATATTCCCATTACAGGCATGAGCTGTGCGAGTTGTGCAGCTAAGATTGAAAAGGGTCTCGGTGAACTAGCAGGAGTCGCTGAAGCCACTGTGAATTTCGCTACGGAGAAGGCGACGGTCACCTATAGTCCATCGAAGGTTGGGATGTCGGACTTCGTCAAGGCCATTAAGGACTTGGGCTACAATGCCGGTTTAGAAAAAGTAACGCTTCCCATTGAGGGAATGACCTGTGCTTCGTGCGTAGGCAGGGTGGAGAAGGCATTAAGTAGTGTGGAAGGAGTTCTTAGAGCTACGGTAAATTTGGCCACAGAGAAAGCCACCGTGGAATATCTCCCGGGAGTGACTTCGAGGCGAGAACTGAAGAAGGCGGTTTTGGATTCGGGGTACAAAGTCCTGGAGGTCGAAGAGGAAGACGTTATCGAGAAGGAAAAGGCTCTCCGGGAAAGAGAGTTCAAGAGGTTGAGAAAGAAACTCCTCATCGGGGTGGTCCTGGTTATTCCGATCTTTCTACTGGCTTATTGGGAAACCCTTGGCCTGGGCAGGTTGTGGGGATGGGGAAGGCAGACGAATTTTATTCTCCAGCTCCTTTTTCAGACCCCAGTACAGTTCTGGGTGGGCTGGCAGTTTTATGTGGGTATGTGGAAAACCGCAAAGCACAGAACCACAGATATGAATACCCTGATCGCTGTGGGAACATCGGCAGCGTATGCGTATAGTGTAATAGCCATTTTCTTGCCAGAATTATTTGCGGCCAAAGGACTGATAGCCACGGTCTACTTTGATACGGCTGGTGCCATCATTGTGCTGATCCTTCTCGGCCGGTTGCTTGAGGCCAGGGCCAGGGGTCAGACTTCGGAGGCCATAAAGAAACTCATGGGATTACAGGCAAAGACTGCTCGAGTTTTGAAAGAGGGGAAAGAGGTTGATATACCTATTGGAGAGGTTGAGGTGGGTGATATTGTCGTCGTCAGGCCTGGAGAAAAGGTCCCGGTAGATGGTATTATTATACAGGGGTACTCCTCTTTGGATGAATCTATGATTACAGGCGAGTCGATTCCCGTGGAGAAGAAGGCAGGGGATGAAGTGATAGGGGCTACCATCAACAAGACGGGGTCTTTTCAGTTTGAGGCCAGGAAGGTGGGGAAAGACACGATGCTCGCCCAGATCATAAAGATGGTCGAAGAAGCCCAGGGTTCTAAACCCCCCATTGCCCGTATGGCAGATATCATTGCCAGCTACTTCGTACCTGCCGTCATCGGGATCGCCATACTTACCTTCATCATCTGGTACTTCTTTGGCCCAGACCCTGCTTTAACCTATGCCCTGCTTAACTTTGTAGCGGTCCTCATTATTGCTTGCCCCTGCGCTCTCGGTCTGGCAACCCCCACGTCCATCATGGTAGGAACAGGTAAAGGGGCGGAGAATGGTGTCCTCATCAGGGGTGGAGAAGCCCTGGAGACTGCCCACAAATTGAACACGGTTGTTCTGGACAAGACGGGCACCCTGACCAGAGGCGAGCCATCTGTAACCGATGTTGTGGTTACCAACGGTTTCAAGTCAGAGGAGATCCTCGGATTTTCGGCATCAGCAGAGAGGGGATCAGAGCATCCCCTCGGTGAGGCCATCGTTAACAAAGCGAGAGAAGAGGGATTAAGTCTGGAGGTGCCCTCGGATTTCAATGCGATAGCTGGCCATGGTATTGAGGCTACCATAGATGGCAAGAAGGTCTTACTGGGGAATGCCAAGCTTATGCAGGACAGGAAGATTGACATCGGAGGCGTGGAGAAAGAGGCAGAGGGTCTCTCTCATCAGGGGAAGACTCCTATGTATGTGGCTATTGACGGAATCCTTGCGGGAATCATTGCAGTTGCAGATACCCTGAAAGAAAATTCAAAGGAAGCCGTGGCCGTGTTACACAGGTTGGGACTGGAAGTAATCATGATCACGGGTGACAACCACCGAACCGCCAGTGCCATAGCTAAGCAGATAGGGATAGACAGGGTGCTGTCGGAAGTGCTTCCGGAAGTAAAGGCTGCTGAGGTGAAGAAGCTGCAGAACGAGGGGAAAAAAGTAGCGATGGTGGGGGATGGGATCAATGATGCCCCTGCGTTAGCCCAGGCAGATGTTGGTATTGCCATTGGTACGGGTACGGACGTAGCCATGGAAGCTTCTGATATTACCCTCATCAGCGGGGATTTACAGGGTGTTGTTACGGCGATAGCCTTGAGTAAGGCCACCATAAGAAATGTCAAGCAGAATCTTTTCTGGGCATTTGCCTACAATACCATTCTGATTCCCGTTGCTGCTGGTGTCCTTTTCCCCTTTTTTGGGATTCTGCTCAACCCCATCTTTGCAGCCGCTGCCATGGGACTTTCCTCTGTTACGGTAGTCTCTAATGCTTTAAGATTGAGGAGATTTAAGGCACCTCTTGCAACAACCCTTTAAGGTGAAGGATGGATAAAACGCTAACCGAATTGACAAGGAAACGTTACGACAGAAGTGCATGGTTCTATGACCTTTGCCAGTTTCCTATGGAGCACATGCGACTTTCCCGGTGGAGGGAGATTCTCTGGGATAAGGTTACAGGCCGTGACATCCTTGAGGTAGGGGTTGGAACGGGGAAAAACCTCCCCTTGTACCCCAAGGATAAGACCATCACAGCCATAGACATAAGCCCCAAGATGCTCGCCAGGGCGAAAAGAAAAGCAAAATCCCTGGGGATAGCTACCAGGTTCTTGGAGATGGATGTTCAGAGGCTCGAGTTTGAAGAAAACTCCTTTGATGCCATTGTTACTACCTTCATTTTTTGTTCTGTCCCCGATCCAGTCCTAGGTTTAAGGGAGCTAAGACGGGTAATAAGACCGAACGGGCATCTCCTGATGCTGGAACATATGCGGCCTACCAATGCCATTCTCGGCTGGACCTTTGATCTCATCAACCCTTTAGTTGTCAGGATTACGGGAGCGAATATCAACCGAGAGACCATGAAAAACCTGCAACGAGCTGGATGGTTGGTGAAGGATCAAACAGATATATTTTCAGATTTTGTTAAGCTCATTGAAGCGGTGCCTTCTGACACATCATAGTTTCATAACCAGATCCCTCTCCACCGACGAGATTTTTATATACTCTTACGTGTTTGCTAAGGGATAATGGTGTCGTGGCTCCTGCCTCGATACCTTAAATACAATATTTTTGGAGAAGTAAGGGATACCTTATTGCGATGACCCCCTGTGGTGAGAAACCAATCCATTTTTACCTGTCGAGTGAGGATCGCAATAACTTAACAGAGTTTTCGGAATTTAGAAGAGAAAGGAGATGGTATGAAAAAAATCCTGTTGATTTTAACATTGGCAATGATTGTGGGGGTTGCCCTATATCCCGTTATGGGAAGCGCCCAGATGGGCCCAGGAATGATGGGTGGCGGTTATGGTTACGGCATGGGCCCTGGGATGATGGGCTGGGGCACGATGGGTTGGTTTGGCCCTATTGTGATGGTGATCTTCTGGGTTGCGATAATCGTGGCAATTGTTTTGCTGATTCGGTGGCTTTTGGTATCCAGTCGTGCTCCCAGCCACGGCCAGAAGTCCGAGAATTCTGCCCTGGATATCCTTAAGAGAAGGTATGCCCGGGGTGAAATAAACAAAGAGGAGTTCGAGGAGCGAAAGAGAGACTTGACCTAATTTACAAGATCTTGGAAGGAAAAAATAAACAGGTTCATTTCGATTTAACGACTACCTTAAGGCCCGCGAAGCCGACGACCGTGCATTTTTGCCCTGGCTCCAACCTTTCGTCCGATATGGCAAACCAGAGCTCGTTTCCAATTGAAGCTCGCCCCTCAGAAGAGGTCGTCTCAATCACGGTACCCTCCTTCCCTATCATCCCCTCCTTTCCCGTTTGTGGTGTCCTTTTCATCGCCCCATAAATCTTGTAATAGACGAAGAAGCATAGACCGTTGATGATAGTGAACCAAAGAAGGGCTTCTCCAATGGGGAGCATGTAGAATAAGACAACGGAAGCGAAAGGCACAATGAATATGAT
>JBDRGH010000111.1:0-3794 GCA_043818015.1 Pseudomonadota bacterium | reverse complement strand
CTCGCAATCAACTCCTGCATAAAAGGTGGGATAGGCTGACAGTTGAAGGTCACATGCCTCGTATGGTTTATAACCTCTCCCCTGTCAAAGTTTACCTCTACTTCATCTCCCTCTTCCGTAACATCAACGGCTTTCGGACATTCCACTATGGGAAGAGCCATGTTAAACGCGTTTCTATAGAATATTCTGGCAAAGCTTTTGGCGACTACGCAGGATATTCCTGCTGCTCTGATGGCAATGGGGGCGTGTTCTCTCGACGATCCACAGCCGAAGTTCTCTTCCGCAAGGATAATATCTCCTCTTGTTATTTTTGCGCTAAAGGAGGGATCGATACCCTCCATGCAGTGCTTCGCCAGTTCTTCAGGGTCAACGGTATTCAGATAACGGGCGGGTATAATAGCGTCGGTGTCAACGTCTGCTCCAAATTTCCACGCTCTCCCTCTGAGCCCCACGTATTCCTCCTTACTGTTACAGCTCCTCTGGACTTCCTATTCTCCCAAGGACTGACGAAGCTGCGGCTATTGCTGGATTTGTGAGATAGACTTCGCTCTCAGGGTGTCCCATTCTCCCCACGAAATTTCTATTCGTCGTGGCGACTGCCTTCTCTCCCCTGGCGAGAACCCCCATGTGACCACCGAGACACGGACCACAAGTGGGGGTGCTGATGGCAGCGTTGGCGTCGAGGAAAATATCGAAGAGCCCCTCTTTCATACTTTGCCGGTAGATCCACTGGGTAGCCGGGATAATTATCAGCCTAGTATAGGGCGCCGCCTTTCTCCCTTTCAAAACTCGGGCGGCCGTTCTTAAATCTTCTAATCTTCCATTGGTACAAGATCCAATTACCACCTGGTCGATGGGGATATTCCCCACTTCACTGATTCCCTTGACGTTCTCCGGGAGGGGGGGGAACGCCACCTGGGGCTCAATCCTCGATACGTCGTATTCTTTCACATCACAGTACGCGGCATCTGTATCAGTGAAATAGAATTTGTAGCCTCTCTTGGCTCTATCTTTTATGTATTCTTCCGTTATCTTATCTGGAACAATTATACCGTTTTTTGCCCCGGCTTCTACTGTCATATTAGCCATGGTGAACCTTCCATCCATGGGGAGCGCGTCGATAACCGCCCCACTCAATTCCATGGCCTTATAAAGAGCTCCATCTACTCCTATATCACCTATCGTATAGAGGATAAGGTCCTTCCCGTCTACCCACTTGTTGAGCTCCCCTCTGTAGATAAATTTAATTGTCTCAGGAACCTTCAGCCAAATCTCTCCAGAGATCATTGTTGCCGTAAGATCAGTACTTCCAACACCCGTAGAAAAGGCTCCCAATGCACCGTAGGTGCACGTGTGGCTGTCAGCACCTATTACCACATCCCCTGGGAGGACTATCCCTTTTTCCGGGAGCAGAGCATGCTCAATCCCCATCTCCCCTACTTCATAGTAGTGGATTAGATTCTGCTCTTTAGCGAATTCCCGCAATAACTTCGCCTGGTTGGCGGACTTAATATCCTTATTGGGGGCAAAGTGATCTGAAAGCAGGACCACCTTTTCCCTGTCAAAGACCTTCAACGCGCCGGCCTTCTTAAACTCGTTTATGGCAAGAGGGGCGGTAATGTCATTTCCCATGGCAATATCTACCCTTACGTTGATGATCTGTCCGGGTTCGACCTGCCGCTCTCCCGCATGATCAGCGAGTATCTTCTCTGTAATAGTCATACCCATAAATCTTTCAGTACCCTTTCATCGAAAACTCAGTTCTAAGACTCCATCAGACGAGTTGGAAACTGAAAAAGAAGTTTACGGCCGCTCATTGAGGGTGTTTTGAGAAAAGCTAGGAGCTTGGGAACAGGTGTCTGCTAGCCTGCTAGCGATGGTGGAAGTTACGGTTGATAGCCCTTTTTTGATCTCTCTACACTTACTGTATTACGATGGGGTGCCTCTTCCTATACTCGAGTCTATTGAGGGCGTTCACGAATGCTTTCGCGCTGGCCATGATGATGTCGGTGTCTGCACCCTGCCCGATTACCTCGATGCCATTCTCCTCCAATTTAACGGTGACCTCTCCGAGAGCATCAGTCCCACCCGTAATGGAGTTCACGGAAAATCGTATCAATTTGCTCTTTGTCTTGGTGATTTCGGATATGGTTTTAAAAGTGGCATCCACCGGGCCCGTACCGAAACCAGCCTCTTGGATGACCTCTCCTCCTACCTCTATCTGAACGGTAGCTACCGGGACGGTAACACTCCCACTGATTACATTGAGGTATACCAACTTATATGTGTCGGGAATTCTCAAAATTTCATCAATAATTATGGCCTCGATATCCGCGTCGAAGACCTCCTTCTTTTTGTCTGCCAATTCCTTAAAACGCTTAAAAGCTATATTAAGGTTTTTCTCCGATAATTCATATCCAATTTGCCGAAGCCTGTCACGGAATGCATGCCTCCCTGAATGTTTGCCCATGACCAGGGTAGTTTGAGAAACACCGATGGATTCAGGGGTCATTATCTCGTAGGTTGTCTTCTCCTTCAAGACGCCATCTTGATGTATCCCAGATTCATGGGCAAAGGCGTTACTGCCAACAATAGCCTTGTTTGGTTGGACGGGTATACCCGTAATGTGAGTAAGCAATCTGCTTGTATTGTATATATGTTCGGTACGAATATTGGTGTCACATCTGTGGAAATCTCTCCTGGTTCGAAGGGCCATTACGACCTCCTCTAAGGAGGCATTCCCCGCCCTCTCACCTATACCGTTTATCGTGCACTCAACGGTGCCTGCTCCATTTTTGACTGCAGCTAGCGTATTTGCCACAGCTAGGCCCAGATCGTTATGGCAGTGGACACTGATGAGGGCTTTATCGATATTCGAGACGCCTTCCTTAATATGCCGTATCAGTGCCCCAAACTCCTCTGGAATGGCATAGCCAACCGTATCGGGAATATTGATAGTTGTTGCTCCCGCATCTATCACTGCCTCGAATATTGTGCAGAGGTAGTCCGGGTCACTTCGGGTCGCGTCTTCGGCAGAGAATTCCACATTCGGCGTGTATCCTTTGGCATGCTTTACAGCCTTCACAGCGGCATCAAGCACTTCATCTTTGCTCTTCATCAGTTTGTGTTTGAGGTGTATATTTGATGTCGCAATAACAATATGGATAAGGGGATTCTCTGCGTACTGCAGCGCTTCCCATGCTCTGTCAATATCCTGAATCTCGGTACGGGCAAGACCAGCAATCTGGGGGCGCCTGATGTTTTTAGCAATCTCGCTAACGGCGAGAAAGTCCCCCTGCGAGCTGATGGGAAAACCGGCTTCAATAGTATCCACATTGAGCCTATCCAGTTGCTCTGCCACTCTCAGCTTCTCAGCAACATTCATGCTGAAACCAGGCGACTGCTCGCCATCCCGTAAGGTCGTGTCGAATATCTTGATAATCTCCGCCATTGGTTCTTTTCCCATTTAGTTGGTGAAAAGGATTCGGGGATTCTAGAATTCAAGGGGTCAAGTGTTTGTCTTTCAACGATTCTATGGGTGTCTTGCCCATCATCTCAGCCTTTTCTATACCATCTTGAAGTTTCTTTAACCTTCCGGCCTCAATGTAACGCAAGTCTCTTCATAAGAATATTTGAGCCTCTAATTCACAATTTGAGCCATAAGCCATATATAAAGACGGAATATTAATCTCACTCGAATCCTTGAATCCTTGGCCCCTTGAACCCTCTTAATCCATGAACTAATTTGGAGATGATCCCTACCATTTACACGACCCGTATATCGGTGAGTTTAT